>NZ_JADJSO010000016.1:0-94065 GCF_016711665.1 Candidatus Villigracilis saccharophilus | reverse complement strand
TCAGGCAGTTTTTCATCTGTCGCCCGACCTCACTCCGATCTGGCGTATGCCTCAGCTTCTCAAACACAGAAACTTGACCTGTACATTCCCGAAGGCACAGGACCGTTCCCTGAGTCATCACGGTCCATGGCGGCGGATTTATGTTCGGAGATAAAGCTGACGGCATGGGCTTCGGGTGTGGATCAACTCCTCACGGCTGGTTATGCCGTGGCGAGTATCAACTATCGGCTAAGCGGCGAAGCGCAATATCCTGCGCAGATATTCGATGCCAAGGCGGCTGTCCGCTTCCTGCGCGCGAATGCCCAAGCATAATCTCAACTCTGAAAATTTGGCGCGTGGGGCGCTTCGGCTGGTGGGAATTTGGTATCACTGTTCAGCACCTGCGGCGTGGCTGAATTGGAAGGTGACCTTGGTAATGCGGATCCAATCCAGTTGTGTGCAGGCAGTTGTGGATTGGTTCGGCCCGATAGATTTCTTGAAGACAGGATGAGCAATTTGCAGGTACGAGCTGTGAGCAAAGTCACAACGCCGCCAATTCACCTGAATCAAAACTGGTCGGCGCTGAAAGCTCAAACTGTCCCCCGACTGGTTGCCACCACCAACCCGATGAATTACATCACCGCTGACGACGCGCCTTTCTTCATTGAAAACGGTACCGCTGATTGCAATATCCCGCCCATTCAAAACAAAAATCTGGCAGACGCACTTGGTGGAGTCATCGGCGCGGACAAGGTGACCTACACTTCGCTCGAAGGCAGGCCAGGCGGTTTACAATTTGAAGCAGAAGAAAACGTAAATCTGGTGATCAAATTTCTGGATACTTGCTTAGGTAGAAAAAAGAACTGCGCGAAAATTATTCGTGCAAGAATTTTTTTATTTATCCGTTCCTAATCAGTTGAAGCCAGCATTCCCGCCACGCCAGCCCGTCGTCCATGAAGACTGAAAGTTGAATCCGCCCGTGATACCGTCAATATCCCAAAAAACTTCACCCGCAAATAATTTTTCAACCACACGGCTTTGCATGGTCTTGAAATTCACTTCATCCAAACACGGCGCCGCCGCATGTGACAAATTCCTCTTTAAATTGTCCTGCCGATGATCTCAAATTTCCCAAGTTAATCTTCAGCCAGTTTCTCTGATCTCCACTTTAAAATATCACCCCAATTTTTCTCGCCGACAAATAAGCAAGCTGCTTCCATAACCGCGCAGGTAATTGGCTAAACGCGGGATCTGCTGAAACTTTTACGCGTATTCTCACTGCCACTCTTTGTGTCTTTGCAATACTCAATCGCCTTATCAAATGAAGTATCCCCCAACCAATTTACGATCAATACCGCGCGATATTTCTTTTCAAATAGAGTTCGCGCGCCCCAGGCGGAAAGCCGCAAAATCGCTGGCCCGCTTACTCCCCAATGCGTGATCAACAGCGGACCTCGTTGTGTGAGCGAATCCATTTTCACGGTGACCGACTCAACCGACACACCCGACAATCCCTCCAGGCGTTTATCTGAAATATTGAAAGTGAATAAAGAAGGCACTGGCTCTTCAATGGCATGCCCAAGCGATTTGATCATATCGCGTATTTTCGGATCACTCCCAGCCGCAAGCAATAATTTTTTTGTTTGCAGATGGAACTCCTGCGCTTCATTTCTGACCTCGAGCCTGAATCCGTTTTCTGAAAGTGGATCCACCTTTTGCAGGCTTGTCCCCGTCTGCACGGTAACTCCAGCTTTCTTGGCACTCTCGCGCAGACAATCCGCAATTGTCGCGGACGAGTCTGTGACAGGAAACATGCGCCCATCGCCTTCTGTTTTTAATCTCACGCCGCGTTTTTCAAACCACCGAATCGTATCCTCTGGCTGAAAGCGCGTGAATGCGCCGCGTAGCGCCGCTCCTCCACGCGGATAATAGCTGATCAACTGCGCAGGGTCGAAACAGGCATGCGTTACATTACAACGCCCGCCGCCGGAAATGAGCACCTTCCCGAGAGTCTGTTGTGCCTTTTCAATGATGAGAACATGTAAGTCAGGGTTTAATTCCGCGCAGCGGATACCCGCAAAAAATCCAGCAGGCCCCCCGCCGATAATGATCACATCCCATTGGATCGAAGATAATTTAGCCATTACGCGATTATACAGGCAGGCCGGGAAAATATCCGAAACAGATTAAACTTCGTAAGGTAAAATCATGAACAACATCGTACAGGTGAACATGCGAGAAAAAATTCTAAATCTACTCTCTGGTAAAAAAATCAACGTCCAGCCAGCCTTCAGCGGTTTGATCCACATCACCGCGGAAGGACTGCAAAAGGAAGGATTAGCATTTCATGAAACACATACTGATGCGCATAAAATGGCAAAATCGGCAGCAAGCACATTTAAGTTGAGTGGTTTGCCATCTGCAGTTGTGCCATTGGATATGTATGTGGAAGCAGAAGCACTTGGCGCTGAGATCAACTTCCGCGCTGATCGGGAGTTCGAATTCCCACAGGTAATGAAAGCGGGATTATTTGGGTCGGCAAAAGAGATTACCGAAGAAACCACCAATGTTTTAAATAAGGGCAGAATTAAATTAGTTTGTGATGCGATCAAGTTTTTAAAGGAAGATGTGGGCAATGATGTGGTTATCGGCGGGATGATCCCCGGGCCGTATACCTTACTGTTGCTGATTGTCGATGTAAGAAATATGTTCATTGAGATGAAGAAGGAACCCCAGGCAGTTAAGGACGCTCTCTTTCATCTTTCATCTTTTCTTGTAAAAATTGGCGCTGCATACAAAAATGCAGGTGCAGACTTTATCACCATCCATGACATGGGCGGCTCCCCTGCTTTCATTGGACCGTCAAAATATGAACAATTCGCTTTTCCCGCTGAAAAATTTTTAATTGAGAAATTACCCCAGCCGCGAGTGTTGTCTGTGTGCGGCAATGTGACGAGTTCCCTTCACTTGCTGGCGCAAACAGGCGCAGATGCACTATCGCTGGATCAGACAGTTGATCTCGTGGCGGCGCGACTGATTTTGAAAGATACCTTGCTGTTTGGAAACCTCGACCCCGTGGAGACTCTCTACCAGGGAGACCCTGTCCAAGTCGCTGAATCAGTGATCAGGGCAAAAGAGGCGGGCGTGGACGCAATCTGGCCGGGCTGTGACCTTGTTATCCGGACCCCAATTCAAAATATCAATGCATTAATTGTCTAGTCAACTTGTAATTAAGACAGGAGTGTGCTATTAATAATCAGAATAAAATCATAATAACAAGGTTGTCGTATGCATCGTGAACGAGTGTCAGAAAATGTTTTTTGGTTCCAAAGTGAAGTCTATGCGCAAGTTACGGCAGGTGTGATCGTTGGTCCGCAATGGGCGGTTGTGATCGATACGCTGGCTCTGCCCGATGAAACCCTTGGGATGCGCGAATTCATTGAACATGAATTGGGCGTGCAGGTGCGCTACGTGATCAACACGCATTACCATGCCGACCACACCTGGGGAAATTGTTTCTTCCCCGGCGCGACTGTGATCGGCCACGCCAAATGCCGTGAACTGTTGATCGAACATGGCGTACCGTCGTTAGAGGGCGCAAAAAAGCAAAACCCAAGTTTACGACAGGTAAAGATCGTTCCCCCCCACCTGACGTTTGCATCCGGTGAGTTGACCATGCGCGTCGGGAAGAAGAATCTGGTCTTCTCTCAAACATTCGGCCACAGCGAAGATAGTATTTCTGTACTGGTGGAGGAAGACCGCGTGCTGTTCGCCAGCGACGCTTTCATGCCCCTGCCCTACATCGTGGATGGCGACGTGGAGGAGTTGATCACCTCCATCAAAAAGATCGGAAAGATGGGCTTGGAAAATATCATTCAAGGCCACGGCGACATCATCCTGCGCGGCGAGATCGACGCGGCTGTGAAAGAAAATTTAAACTACCTGAATAACATTAAGAAAGCGGTTAAATCTGCGGGCAAGCGCAAGAACGTGGATGAATATCTGGATGCCATCACAATTGAATCATGCGGAAAGAGCCGTGTATATCTTGGCGGTCTGGCAGAGACATTGCACCGGCGAAATTTGCGAACGCTGTATCATCAGATCAATGGTGAATAATCATTTTGAAGGGTAAATAAACCCAAGATGTTGCAGGCTCGTGCACGAGTTTGCAACATCTTGTATAACAGGGCTGAATTGGAAAAGGAGAATCTCAATTGAAAACCATCCTCGAAAAATCACGGTATCTTGCCGTCATTGGCGTGATCTCTCTTTTGATCGCGGCGGTGGCCGCTTTTGCTTGGGGAACGCTAAAAACAATTAATGCCGCCTTATTGGTAATCCAATCCGCAGGCAGGGATGCGGGCATTACGATCGAATTGATCGAAGTCGTGGACAGTTTCCTGATCGCCACCGCCATTTTGATCTTTGCCGCAAGCCTGTATGAACTATTCATTGGCGAACTTGACCTCCCGGACTGGATGCTTGCGCACAATTTGTATGATCTCAAAGGCAAATTGAGCAGCATGATCGTGCTGGTGATGTCGGTAAAATTTCTTGAGAAATTACTGGAGTTAAAAGATGCACAGGCGCTTTTACAAACAGGAATTGCAACGGCACTGGTCTCTGCAATGTTGATCGCGTTTGGATATTTTGGAAAGAAGGATTAATTTTTTTTCGGGAAACTTCGATGGCACGGTATTCTCGACCTTTATCCGGACTCCCTCCCTTTCAACAAGGCGGCCTGGATTCACTCTGCGGGTTATACAGCATCATTAATGCCGAGACAATGATCAACCGTTCTACAGATGAAGAGACTCAACAATTATTCGATGATCTGATCCACTATCTCTCACGTCGTGGATTATTACCCAAATTCCTGATCGGCGGGATCATCCATACCGAGATGCTGGTGATCATAAAAAAAGTAGTGGGAAAAAAACGCATTTCGAATGTTGAAATCCCCTGGCGCGGCGTACCCAATCCCGACCTAACAGCTTTCTGGAAGTCCATTCAATATTTTTTGGATGGAACGCCCGGGCGCGCTGTTGTCCTTGGGCTGGATGGCTATCATGATCACTGGACCGTGATCGAAAAGATCACCAACCGTTCGATCATTCTCTATGATTCTTCCTTGATCAAACGCCTGCCTCGTTCTTCCTGCACCACCGCATACGATACCTGGAAACGCAAGCATCTGCTCCTGCCTGCGCAGACCTATTTTCTCTCCAACGATGTGCATGATATTAACGAGTTTGATCATTAACCAAAGATGACTGTCACTTGATTTAGAGGTTGTATGAAAAGCATAACAGATGACCTGTCCGACATTCTCTCCAAACTTTCAAGGGAAGATTATTGTTACCTGACCACGACTGGACGCAAAAGCGGGCTTGCACGTGAGATCGAGATCTGGTTCGGAATCAATGGAAACTCGCTCTATCTTTTATCAGGCGGCGGAGATAAATCACAGTGGGTGAAAAACCTGCGCGCAAACCCAAATGTGACTGTGCGAATTGCGAAGCAGAACTTCAACGGCATTGCAAGAATCGTGAGCATAGAAAAAGAAGAGATGATGGCACGCTATATGCTGGCGGGAAAATATCAAGGTTGGAAAGAGGGCAATGCGTTGAGCGATTGGGGAAGAACAGCCCTGGTGGTGGGGATTGATTTGAGCACAGCATGAAACTATATTTTGTGCGGCACGGGGAAAGTGAAGCCAACACCCGTCATGTAATTTCAAATCGGGAGAGTCCTTTTGGACTCACCACTCTTGGGAAAAGGCAAGCCGCTGAATTGGCAGAAAGCCTGAAATCCATTCCCATGACTTCCATTTTCTCAAGCCCCATTCTGCGAGCCATAGAGACAGCAGAGATATTGTCACAGAAATTTCAACTCCCGATCCAGGTAACTGAGTCTTTGCGGGAATATGACTGCGGCATTCTCGAGGACAAATCGGATCAGGCAAGCTGGGAAGCGCATCGCACCACCTACCAGGAATGGACGTTGCGACAGAATTTTCATTACAAGCCTGAAGGCGGGGAAAGTTTTTTAGATATTCAGAATCGATTCCTTCCATTTATCGAAAAAATAACTAATGAAAACTTATATGTAGACAATCACATCCTCTTGATCGGGCATGGTGGATTGTTCACTTTGATGCTTCCGCTGGTACTGAACAATATTGATAAGGACTTCTTCTCCAACGGATTTGGTCACACGCAATGTGTTGCTGCAGAATTGATGTCGAATAGGCTGGTTATGATAAGTACTTTTGGCTGACGCCAGAACGTTAGCTATTTTTTATTATCACAGTAAAATCCCCCAAATTTATTTTAGGAGAATGACTCATGGGCGTCATGATGCAAACATTTCACTGGGATTGTCCACGTGAAGATAACAAAGAATTTCAATGGTGGAATTACATTAATGAAAAAGTCCCTGCGCTGGCAAAGGCGGGGTTTACTTCCCTGTGGCTGCCACCTATTCATAAGGCGGCGAATCTTTCAGGTCCATCAATGGGATATGACCCGTATGATTTTTATGACCTCGGTGAATTTGACCAGAAGGGAAGCATCCCAACCTGGTTTGGCACGCGCCAGGAATTAGAGACTCTTATTGAAAGCGCACACAGTCACGGGTTAAGTCTGATCGCGGATATCGTCATCAATCATAATTCTGGTGCTGATGCGCAGGAAGAGAATCCGATCACAGGGCAGTCACGCTGGACCCTGTTCAACCCCAAAAGCGGTAAGTTCGCGCGGAACTGGGAAAGTTTTCACCCAAGTATGTATGAGTCGTGGGATGAGATGACCTTCGGTGATATGCCCGACCTTTCGCATCGCAATCATTATGTATATGCCGAACTGCTCAAACTCACACGCTGGCTGATCGAAGAGATCGGATTCGACGGTTTTCGGTATGACTTTGTCAAAGGCTATGGCGCGAACACCATCACAGCCATTCAGGAATATCGTTATATGCGCGGCGGCAAACCATTTATTCCCTACGGCGTTGCAGAATATTGGGACTCTGCCAACAACACACTTCACTGGGTGAACAAAGTGAACTTCTCCAACTCCAACCCTGTGGACGCATTTGATTTTCCCCTGCGCGAACTACTCAAAGGCATGTGCGATCAATATGGATTTAGTTTAAAGAACCTGGTGAATGGCGATTCAATTTTGCGCGCGCAGCCACAATCCACGGTGACCTTTGTTGAAAATCACGACCTGCGCGACGAAGGCCGCCCGATCACAAACGATAAACTGCTGGCATATTCATTTATTCTCACGCATGAAGGCTATCCGTGCGTCTTTTGGAAGGATTATTTTAATTACAACCTCGCTCTGAAAGATTCGCCGAATGGAATTGACGCGCTGATTCAGGCGCATGAAAAATATGCAGCGGGCTCAACTGATGTTCTCTACCTCGACGACAATCTTTACATCATGCAGAGAACTGGATATGGCGATCAACACGGATTGATCTATGTACTCAATAACAACGGCGATGACTGGCACGGACAATGGGTCAACACCAAATGGGCAAACGCCTCATTCCGACCTGTGGCATGGTGGGGCAATAATGACATGTCCCGCCCCGCAGACCAATTCACGAACTCCGATGGACGCGGTCATTTTTTTTCGCCTGCGCGCGGATATGCAGTGTATGTGGTTCAATAAAACAAACTTATAGATATCTTACAGGTGAAGCCATGTCCAATTTTGCTAAAGTTGAAAGTGCTGCCAGGGGCATCAATCGGATACAGACAGGCTGCATGTTTTTATTCGCCAACCTGCTTTTTACTGGCTTCTGCTTATGGGGAGTCTACATGTTATATGTATCCGTGCAATTGGAAACAAAAGGAAAAATTACTGAAGGCATTGTCGTTGAAATGGACGCATCCACAACGGACGGCTCGACAACCTACTCACCGATCATTGAATTTGAAGCCAACGGCGAAACCCATTCATTTAAAGGAAACATATCATCCAATCCGCCGCAATACAGTATCGGAGATCGCGTGGATGTTCGCTTTGACCCGGGCAACCCCAACACCGCGCAAATAGATAAAAGTTCCGAACGCTGGCTCACACCGATCCTCCTCATTCCTGCCATGCTTATCGCCGCCATCATCGTTAACTTTTTCTTGATCCGCGCCTGGCGGCGCGGGGATTCTATGGACAATTAAGTTTATTCCTTTGTGATCAACCTGACCTGATTATCGTAGAAGAAATAGTCCCATGCCCAGTTGAACAGCACAACAATGCGGTTGCGGAATCCGATGATACGATAGATGTGCAGGAAAACCCAGATCACCCATGCAATAAATCCGCTGAAGGAGATTCCCCATATGCGCGCGACAGCAGCATTGCGTCCGATGGTGGCGAGCAGGCCGGGGTCTTTATACCGAAATGGGAGCAATGGACTGCCATTGATCTTGCGTCGAATATTTTGTGCGGCAGATCTTCCCTGTTGAATTGCAACCGTGGATAACATAGGCAGGGGCGATCCATTTTCGGTCAGGAAGGCTGCGTCGCCGATAACGAATGTTTCAGGACGCCCGGGTAGCTGCAAGGTCGGTTCGACGCGCACCCGTCCCCCGCTGGCTTGCTCCACACCCAATCCATCTACAATTTCAGTAGCTTTTACCCCCGCAGTCCATATCACAGTAGAGGTTTCGATCTGGTTTCCATCTCCCAGGGTTATGCGCTGTCCAGTGAAACTTTCGAGCTTGGTATTCAAACGAACATCGACATTTTTACGGCGCAATAATTTTTCGGTGGCTTTGCGTAATTCATCGGGATAGGGTCCGATCAAATGCGCAGACGCTTCAAGCAGGATCACGCGTGTGTCGTTGACATCCAGTTGCGGAAAATCCTTTACCATCACGTGCGAAATCAACTCACCCAACGCGCCGGCTGTTTCCACGCCAGTGGGGCCACCGCCAACGATCACAAAAGTTAAAAGAGCCTTGCGCTTCTCAGCATCGCCTTCAATGCTGGCGCGCTCGAACATCGAAAGCAAATGATTTCTCGTTTTGACCGCGGTCTCAAGGTCCTTGAGCTGGAACCCATCTTTTTCAATGGCATCGAAGCCAAAGAAATTTGTGCGTCCGCCGACAGCCAGCACAAGATAATCATAAGCGATGATGGAACCATTGAGCTTTATAAATTTCGCATCCAGATCAATCACGCTCACTTCTCCCATTTGGAAGGTGAGATTTTTTTGCCTGCGAAAGATCGTGCGGATGGGATACGCGATCTGTGAGGGCAGCAATCCAGCGATCGCGACTTGATAAAGCAGCGGCTGAAATAGATGGTGGTTGTTTTTGTCGATCAAAGTGATGCGCACGGATGCGCTGGATAACCCATGCGCGGTTTCGAGTCCTGCGAACCCTGCGCCGATGATGACAATATGCGGAAGGTTGTTTGTATTCATGGAAGCCTCAATAATTTAAATCTTATTTGTGAAATAATTCACTATTATTATAACAAAAACTATCCTATTTGTTAAGATTTAAAATACCTAATAAAAAAAAGACCGCCCAATAAATGGACGGTCTTTCAAAACAACAGGATTATTCTTCATACCCATTTGGATGAGTGGTGTGCCACTCCCAGGCGCTGGAGAGGATCTCCCGCATGTTGGTGTGCTCCGGCGTCCAGCCTAATTCGCTGATGATCTTTTGCGGAGAGGCAACCAGCCGCGCGGAATCGCCGGCCCGTCGGGGAGATTCAATCACGGGTATGGCGTGACCGGTAACCTGTCTCGCCGTCTCGATCACTTCCCGCACCGAGAAACCGTTCCCACTTCCGATGTTATAGATCATCCTGTCCCTGGAATCCAAAGCGCCAAGCGCCAGAATATGCGCGGACACCAGGTCTGCAATATGGATGTAATCGCGGATACAGGTACCGTCGGGGGTGGGGTAGTCTGTGCCAAATATGGTTGCGGATTCAGCCTGTCCGAGTGCAATCTGCAGGACGCGCGGAATCAGATGTGATTCGGGCTGGTGCGCCTCCCCGCGGCCGGGCAACGCTCCGCAGGCGTTGAAATAACGCAGGGCGACAAAATGCAAACCGTGGATCTGACGATACCACTCAATGGCCTGCTCGGTCATCAACTTGGTATGTCCGTATACATTGGTGGGACCAATGGTAGATTCTTCCGTTAGCGGTTGTTCACTGGATTGATAGACGGCGGCGGTGGACGAAAAAACAAGTTTCTTAATTCCAGCCTGCACAGCGGTTTCAATTAATTGCAAGGAATTCGAAAAATTGTTACGAAAGAATTTACCGGGATCCCTCATGCTTTCACCCGCTTCAATAAAAGCGGCGAAGTGCATGATGGCATCAAACTTATTGGATGTGAGCGCTTCCGTCAGCGCGCGGCTGTCTTCAAGACTGGCATTAATGAAATTCGCGCCAGTCGGCACGGCAGCGCGGTGACCGGTAACGAGCGAGTCATAAACGGTAACGGAATGCCCGGCCTTGATCAATCCCTCTGCAGTGGCGGAACCAATATAGCCAGCACCACCCGTAACAAAAATATTCATGATTTCTCCTATGACAAAATAACCTGACCAGTGTCAGATTAAAAGATTATATCTTATGGATCCGGAAGCTCTTGACGCCATTTTTCCGCATACCATCGCAGATATTCCTCGGCATGGGCGCCCCAGTAATTCTCAGAATGATCACCGTTGTTTCGATGGAACTCATGCACATAATTATTGACGGTCAGTTGTTGTTCAAAAACAAGCGCGGTCGCCAATTCATTATCCCGATCACCAATATCGATCCAAAGCTGCGGGCGGTCCTGTTCAGGAACCGCTTTAATGAGTCTCCCAAGGTAGGGAGCGATCTCATTTTGTATGGCGGGTGAATGCATACCAAGTGCCCCAAATAATTCGGGGTAAGTGAACCCTAGATCTATTGTCCAGCCCGCGCCGCGCGAAAGTCCGCCAAGGGAGCGGTGATCGCGGTCTGCCAGCGTACGGTAATTTTCATCCACATAAGGAATGACATGATCGATCAGCCCGGTCTCCAAATCCCGGCCCAGCCTGCGAATTCCAATACGGATCATCAGGCAGAACGATGATAAACGGGGGGAATTGACCTGACGAAATCAGACGGTCCGCGATCTGCGGCACGCCCAGCCTCACCCACTGCTCCTTGTTGTACGTTAATCCATGCAATAAATACAGGACCGGGAAACGCATGTCGCCAGAATTTTCATAGCAGGGCGGCAGGTAAATAAAAAATTCCTGCGGCGGATTTGTGACAGAGACCACATCCTTTTCAACAAGCCCCACCTCTCCGCTGCAAACAAACGGAGTTGGTGTAGGCGTAGCCGGGATCGGGCTGGGAATCAGCGTAACAGGAATGGGACTTGGGGTAAGGGAGACCGCCACCATTGGGGTATTTGGGGAAATCGTCTGGATCGGAGCGCTTTGCGCTTTAACTCGTGAACATGCTGAAAGCCCAATGAGAAGCACAAGGCAAGTCGTCAGGGCATGGGTTTGACGGGTATTCATCCTCGCATTATACCCGGCCGGTTCAGTTCATCGAGATGCGCGCAACTGCATTGGAAGCATAAGATCAGCTCAGATCATCCATATCCTATAATATTGAGTTCATGAATGTTCTTAATCATAGATCGTTTTTGATTCGTTCCTGTTTGGTACTTGCAAGTAATTTTTCTTCCTGAACCTTTTTAAAACTGCTTATAATGTTGATCAGACAAGCAAAATGCGGCGAATTTTTTTGGGGAAATTTGGATGAGCAAAGACCCCAAACAGAAAAAAGAAAGAAGCCGGGAAATGCCGCTGGCTTTCGGTAATATTCACCGAACACTCGCTTTGCTTCTCTCTCTCGTGCGGTTGCGGCGTCTTGTATGTCTCTGAACGATCCAATATATCTAATTTTCCCATTTTCTTTTATCTTGGCGAACCATCTCTGCTTTTGCTGTGACCAGTAAACACCGGTGTATCCGCTCTTGTTGTTGGCTGGCTTATCCTTATTCCAATTATTTTGTTGGTTGGTGCACACTCTGAGATTTTCTTTTCGGTAGGCTATGCATCAGAACAGATCAGGATATGGAAGGACGCCCACCCGGAATTTCCGCATCAGGGAGAATTCAACTAAGGATCAAAGCAATCCCGATCCTGCTTTCCGACACCAGAAACACAAAGTCAAATATGGGCAATACAAACTGGAACGGCAATGAACTTGTTGCTGTCTAAACGGAGGAAAACAGTATAATAAAACAACTTGGGCATAGATTTATCGGGTTCATGCCAAGGGTAGCTTCTATTGTATTACTGGCAAATGACGGCGTGAAAAGACCATAACTCATTATGAACAACCTGCTAACCCCAAAAAATAAATGGCGGCTTCCATCTGGCGACTTCAATCTTGCGGTAGTGATACATTTCACTTCACTCATTGGGGCAGCCGGTCACTTCCTTTTTATCTTTCTTTTTTTGTGGCTGGGCGTAAACCAGATGGCTTGGGTAAATATCGGCAGTTGCGCCATTTTTCTATTTTGTTTCTGGCTCAATTGGCGCGGAATTCCTCATATAGCATTGCTGTTGGGGGTCCTTGAAGTGGCAATTCACGCCCTCCTGGCTGAGATCTACGTGGGCTGGGAGAGCGGCTTCCAATATTACGTCATTGGTCTTATCCCGCTGATCTTCTATTCCCAATCGTGGCGCCTCTCCACCAAACTGTTACTTACCAGCATCCTTTGCGGGGTGTATATCTCGCTTTATCTCAATGCTCTTTTATCATTGCCACTGGTTGCCACCGACCCGATACGCTTGCATTCCGTCGGCGTGGCGAACATTGTCACCCTCTTTATTGTCTTTGCAGCGGTGTCAAATTATTACCGTCTGGCAGCAACTAACGCCGAAAACGCCCTGACACAAGCCAATATGAAGTTGAAACAACAGGCGCACAATGATGCACTGACCAAACTACCAAACCGACGTGACCTTACAGAGCGTATTGAGGCCATGGTGACTTCTTACTTGGTCAACCCCGATCCTTTCTGTGTAATCTTGACCGATATCGATAATTTCAAAAAAATCAACGACACCTATGGGCACAATACGGGTGACCAGATACTGGTGATGGTGGGCGAAACACTACTTGGCTGCATGCGCGAACATGATCGGGTCGGCCGTTGGGGAGGTGAAGAGTTCCTGGCTCTGTTACCTGGAACGCATGCAGCGGGCGCTAAGCTTGTCGCCGAACGTATGCGTCAGAAGATTTCCGCTATGAGCCTTCCTATTGGCGAAAATAAGAACAATATCACGATGACCTTTGGCATCGCCGAGTTTGATAACGAGACAGACGCCTCTGGGTGCATCAATCGCGCTGACCAGGCGATGTATCAGGGCAAGATCAGCGGGAAAAATTGCGTAAAGGTACACGGCTGGGATTGAACGTTGTACTAATTTCGAAAAGGTAGCGGCAACCTCCGTAATATTCCCCATAAAAACCAAAATGCTTTTGGAGTTGGCCCGCCAGTTGATCGAGCGTGCTCGCGCCGATGTGACAGAGTCCATTCCCGTTGTATTCAATCTTTCTTCATGGACAGAGAAACTATCCCTTGCAGACTGGCTGGCAAGGGAGTTGAATAACATTTACACCATACCCAAAAAGACAGCGCTGACATGGGTGAAAGAAAATTTCTCTACCGTACATGAATGAGGGTCTCTAAAGGTATAAAGTAAAAAGTAGGCTGAAAGTCAATAGAGTGCTTCAAAGCACATGTGAGCCAATCCAGACCCAAACGAAAGAGGCTTTTATCGCGATGATCTGTGCGGTCAATTAAAGATAACTTGCCTTCCGCGATGACAAAAAAACCCTGGGTGATCATCCAAATGTAAGCTAAACATGCAGCGATCAACAAACGGCTCAAGCGAGTAGGATCAGCCAAGTGACTCTTGTGAATATGAAAGCCTCTGCTCTTTTGGTCGGAGAAGAATGTTTCAATCCGAAATCGTCGCCGATAATATTGACAGGCTTCATAGGCATTCTCCATGTTGGTGATAAGGAAAATAGGTTCTTCATAACCAGAACCCCACCAACCAATGATATTCAATGTCACTGTCGAAGTCTGCGTAAAGCCTACGTTCTTTAAGTAAAAGAGGTAGCCTTTCTGCAGTGGATAATCTCGCACAGGTTGATTGGATGTATCTGTCTGGATATGAATTTGTGGTGAATTTCGCAAAACGTAGGTTTGGCTTGAAGTTCCACGCCCATAAACAATGATAATTAATGACTTGTTTCTTAAAGTCATGGAGGACTCCAATGCGAAATTTCTTTTCTACAACCTGAGCGTTTCCTTTAATCAACTTTATGATAGTCCAGACCACTTTTCAGTTATATTGCGCAAAAATAGTGTCTCTGCTGAATTGCGGCAGGTAAAAGAGCAGTAAAATTGATTCAACGTTGAATTTTTGGAGGTGTTATGAGTGAATTAACTTATCAAGCAGCGCAGGATTATCTGACATCCCTTATCCCGCCGCGCGAACAGGTATTGCTGGAAATGGAGAGTTATGCTGAAAAGCATGATTTTCCCATTATTGGCCCCGCTTGCGGATATTATTGTTATCAATTGGCACGTATGATCGGTGCCAAATCCATCTTTGAGTTGGGGTCGGGCTATGGCTATTCAACCGCGTGGTTTGCGAAGGCTCTACAGGAGAATGGCGGAGGCGTGGTGCATCACACAGTCTGGGACAAGGAGCTATCGAAAATGGCCAACAGTTACATGTTAAGTCTGGGATGTGTTGACCTTGTCCAGTTTCATGTTGCTGAGGCAGTTGAAACTCTTGGCAAGCAATCGAGTTCTGTTTGATATCATTTTCAACGACATTGATAAGGAAGCCTACCCTGAGTCGTTGGAACCGATCAAGATGAAACTCCGTAGCGGCGGGTTGTTGATCATTGATAATATGCTCTGGAGCGGACGGGTTTTCGATGAAAAAGATGTTTCACCCGCGACGGAAGGTGTGCGTGAATTTACACGGCGCATTATTGCTGATAAGGATTGGATTGTTTCGCTTGCGCCCATGCGCGACGGAATGATAATAGCCTATAAAAAATAAGAGGAAAACTCATGACAGACTTCAATCAAGTGCCAAATCGTCGCAGGTCCAGTAATTCAATTAAGTGGCAATATTATTCTAAAGAGGTGCTCCCTATGTGGGTTGCGGATATGGAGTTTCCTGCGCCTAAGCCGATCTTGCGCGCGCTTCATAAAGCGGTGGATCATGGTGTGCTTGGATATGAACTCCCATCGAATGCACTAAAGGAGACTGTCGCCTCCCGCATGGATAAGTTATACGGCTGGAGGGTCAAGCCTGAAGCGGTTGTGACGGTGACCGGAATTGTTAGCGGGTTTAGGGTTGCAGCGCGGATTGCCTGTACGACCCAAAAAGGTGTGCTCATACAAACACCTGTCTATAATGAATTCCATGAAGTGAAAAATAACATCGGCATTCCGCAGCTTGAGTCTCCATTGATCAAGCATGTGGTTGGAAATATCCTCAGTTACGAAATTGACTGGGATATATTTGAAATGCAAGTTAAGAAAGCTGGGATGTTCTTGTTGTGTAACCCGCATAATCCATTGGGTCTTATCTTTTCTCGTAAAGATCTGAGGAAAATGGCGGAACTTTGTATCAAGAATAATGTCTTGATCGTCTCAGACGAAATTCATTCCGAGCTGCTCTTGGATGATAACAAATTTACCCCGTTGGCGAAATTGTCTGCTGAGATCGCAAAGCATACTATCACTTTGGTCGCTCCATCCAAGACTTTCAATATCGCAGGGTTGTTCTGTGGTTTTGCGATCATTACCGATAATGAACTGCGCGATCGCTATGAAAAGGAAGTCACTCACCAGCGTATGCATGTTGGCAGTATGGGATTAATTGCTGCCCAGTCTGCTTTCTCTGGTGTGTGTGACGGATGGCTTAAGGAACTTCGTGGCTATCTGACAGACAATCGCGATTTTCTTGTGGAATATGTTACCGAATACATGCCACAAGTCCGCTTGACGATGCCCGATGCTACTTATCTCGGTTGGCTTGATTTCACTCAGACTGGAATGATCGGTTCGCCTTATGAATTCTTCCTGAAAACGCTAAGGTCGCTTTCAGTGATGGGAAACTGTTCGGCGCGAGTGGGGAAGGCCATGTCCGCTTAATTTTGGGACTTCGCAAACTGCTTGAACAGGGTCTTGATCGGATATCGAAAGCGCTCAAATCAATATAAATTCTAAAAAAGACCCTCAGGGTCCAATAACCTTCAGGGTCTTTTATAAAAAAACGGATGAGGGTTAACTCATCCGTCAGAATTTCGTTATATTAGGAAAGGCACGACTCAGCAGCCTTCATATCGTTTGGGGAACGTCTGGTGCTCAAGTTTGGACTTGGACCAGGTCAGTGCGTTTCGACCTTCCCAATTTTATGTTGTTCAGGTGGTATCTATCGCAACCTCCTTTTAGCAACTCTATTTTTTTTGAGAATATCTGATTTCTAAAGGACAGGTTCAAATCAGATCAGGGTCTACGATCTTTCCCTTGGTGTCAATTAGGTGGTATATGTTCTGGTGCGACCTCCTTTTTGTTTCTGTCTTTAGAATACTACAAAAGAAGAGACGGTACATTAAAATTACCTATTAGTTTTGTAAGTCGCGTAGGTTAACTATTCGATTGAATGACTTTTTCTCTATTTCAAATTCAAAGCTGTATCGATCATACCACGCCGCAGATTTGCTATTAATGATCCAAATCCAGAATTTTGCATACCAAGCATCAGTGAATTGAACCGTGAATTTCTCTCCATTTCTTTGGATTTCGATCGTATGAAAAACAATCAGCGCAGCCCGCTCTCTATCAGGTATGTTGGCTGGGATTCAATTAAGGGCTAGAACCTGTTGTGTTAATTCTGATAATACATTCGCAGTAAGTTCGCCCATAAGTGCTTTGTTTGTCTTTTCGTCTGTAACGGTATATTTTCCATCTGATGTGATATCAATCGAACGCGATAATCCCCATAATGCCGCCAGAGTAACCCATTCTGATTCGCCAACTTCCTTCAAGTACTGGTGGTTTGGATGATATCGGCGCTTTTGCTGTAGGGGTATTGAGTAAATCCGGGGCAGCGGACGGGGCGCAGCCTGAAACCAGCAGGCTGACAAGAAGTGCGTATAAAAAAATGGTTCGTGACATATTAATCTCCTCGTATGATATGAATTGTTGATTCCAGCAAATCAACAGTTGACAAAAGATAGGTTTCTGGCATCCTAAGAGCTGGCCTAGGGAGGGATGCGCTTGATCTCCTTGCGGCACACTAGTGACTGCTTTCAAAGCATGCGCACCTCGTTTTCGTGGGTACTTCTAACTCGAAACTTGTTTGTAACTTTGGACTGCCCGAGGCAGTAGACTTGGGAACACCATCAGCCAAGGCGAAACTCTCATTGACCACGAGGCTGTTGATCTCACGAAAAGCCAGGAACCTATCTCTCACTAGGCACACACGTACTTGACGGAGGTAAAATGTTGACAAACACTGCACTCATCGTCGGGGTCGATGTTCACCGCAAGACCAATACCTATTGTCTGATGACACAGGAAGGTCGGGAAGTCGTCCCACGCTTTAGCCTGGGCAATCACCGCCCGGGGTCACAAGCTTTGGTAGAGAAAGTCAGGCAGATCATGCAAACAGATGGTTTTACTGAATTGCGTCTGGCAGCGGAAGCCACTGGCTGGTACTGGTTCCATTTATTTGAAACCTTGCGAAGCGACCCCAGCTTGCAGGATTGGCCGAGCGAATTGTTTCTGCTTAATCCACGCTTGACGGCCAACTTCAAAAAGAGTTACGTAGATCTGGACAAGAGTGACCCGATTGATGCCTACGTGATCGCGGATCGTTTGCGCTGGGGGCGAGATATCACGATCCCTTTCAACTATGCGCCTGAACTCCTCTCTTTGCGTTTCCTGACACGCTACCGTTATCACGTGATCCATCAACTCGCCAGCGAAAAGGCCTATTGCACCGCCATCCTGTATCTCAAAGCCAGTGAATACTCCAACGAAGACAAACAAGCCTTTAGCAACCTGTTCGGGGCTGCCAGCCGCGCGGTTCTCCAGGAATTCTCTTCGATGGAAGAAATCGCGGCCATGCCTTTTGAGAACCTGGCCGCCTGGATCGATGATCAAGGCAAGCATCGTTTTTCCGACCCGCTCGAGAATGCCAAACGCTTACAGCAGATCGCCAGAGATTCGTATCCCTTGCCCGAGCCTTTGCAGCCCGCTGTCAATCTGGTCTTGAGCCTCAGCCTGAAAAGCATCAGTCATTTCGAAGGCTTGCTCAAGCGCTTGGACACAGCCATTGCTGAACAAATGGACTCCATCCCCAACACCCTCCAAACTATTCCGGGGCTCGGTCCTGTGTTAGCCGCAGGCATTATGGCTGAGATCGGTGGCGTCCAGCGCTTTGACTGTGACGAGGCCAAAGTCGCCAAGTTCGCCGGGTTCAAATGGCGCAAATCCGGTTCGGCTGAGTTTCAGGCCGAAGACACCCATCTCACGCGCACTGGCAACTCCTACCTGCGCTATTACTTCTGTGAAGCTGCCTTCTCTGTCCAAAGGTGTGACAGCGAATATGGCGCTTACTACCAACGCAAGTTCAAAGAAGCTCGCACCCATCGTCACAAACGCGCTATTGTCTTGACCGCTCGCAAATTGGTTCGGCTCGTGGTTCGACTACTGGCAACCAACCAGCCCTACCTGCCGCGGAGGATTTAGCTCTCCTTCTTCATTCATTTCTGACTTTCTTTTTTAACGTGCTGAACGAGCTCGTTCTATTACTGCGTCTGTTATTCATCCTTCTTTCCCTTTATTTCTTTTTCATTTACTCCTTGACATATTACCGAATCGCTTTGACAAGCATAGCAAGAAATAGACGGGTATGCAACGATTTTGTTCCCCAAATTTATCGAATGTTCCGTAAAACTCGCGCCTTTCGGCGTGAAGATACACCTGCACTGGCGTGCAGCGCAAGTGTAAGGAACAGTTTTGACTTTGTGCTATATAGCGAGTATCTGTATAATCCTGTCCTATGAGTACACAAACATATAAAAGCAATCGTCATATTGTTTACTCCTGCAAGTACCATGTTGTTTTCTGTCCGAAGTATCGCCGCAAGGTACTTGTAGACGGCATAGATATTCGGTTGAAGGACAATCATTCAGCAAGTCGCTGATGATTTGGAATGTGAGATCATCGAATTTGAAATCATACCCGATCACGTTCATATGCTTTGCGAAGTGGATCCACAATTCGGGGTTCATAAATTTGTGAAGCGGGTCAAGGGACTTAGTTCATCCCTGCTTCGCAAAGACGTTGAAAAGCAGACTCGACCTTCTGGACGCACTCGTATTTCACAGCCACTGTGGGTGTGCTCCACTGGCAGTCATCAGACAATACATCGAAAACCAAAAGACGTGTAGATCTACAGGATACCCTTCGGTATGCAAACCTTCAAGTTTCGCCTTGCCCCTTCCAAAAGCCAACGCACGAAACTCCTGCAAGCGCTGGAGCTGTGTCGTTGGGTTTTCAATGAGACGTTGGCGACACGCAAGAAGGCATGGGAGCAAGAGAAGAAATCGATCACGCGCTTCGACACCATTAAACTGCTTCCAATTTGGAAAGCCGAAAAGCCTGAATTGTCGCTGGTCTATTCTCAAGTCTTGCAGGAAGTTTGCACGCGAGTTGATCTTGCTTTTCAATCCTACTTTCGACGCGTGAAAGAACATGCTGAAAAGGCAGGCTATCCGCGCTTCAAAGGCTATGGCAGATACAATAGCTTCACATACCCGCAAACAGGTTTTGAACTCCTCGAGAATGGTTTGATGCTTTCCAAAATTGGAGCGATCAAAATCATCCAGCATCGCCCGATCGAAGGCAGGCATCGCGTAAAGACCTTGAATATTCAGCGGGATGCGGTTGGGAATTGGTATGCCTGCTTCGCTTGCGAAGTGGAACCGAGAGCGTTGCCCTTCAACCAGCGAAGCAGTCCTGTGGATGATCTGGCGGTTGGAATAGATATGGGTCTCGCAACCTTTGCCACACTCTCGAATGGGGTCAGCGTAGATAATCCCCGTTTCTTTCGCCGTGCTGAATATGAACTTGGGCGGGCACAACGCAGGTATTCCAAGGACAAAACCCCCAAACGCCGCAAGGTCATCGCCAACATCCACCAACGCATTGCCAACCGGCGAAAAGACTTTGCCCATAAATTGAGCCATGAACTTGTGAGCGCATACGGCGTGATCTTCTTTGAAAATCTTTCCATCAAGAACATGATGAAAAACCACCAGCTTGCCAAAAGCATTGGCGATGCGGCTTGGAGGCAATTGATTCAATACACACAATACAAGGCAGAATGGGCTGGCGGGGTGTGCGAATTGGTTGATCCTCGTGGTACTTCGCAACGATGCTCTGGCTGTCAGACTGTGGTTCAAAAAGATTTGTCGGTTCGCGTACATGAATGTCCTTCGTGCGGTTTGGTTCTTGATCGTGATCTAAATGCTTCCCTGAACATAGAAGCTCTCGGACTAGAGAGCCTGGGAGCCCCCGCCTTTCGGCGTGGGGAGTAGTCACGATAGTTCCTGATAGCGCAATTGCGGTAGAATTTACAATATGAGAAAAGTAGCCATTCTGGGAATAGGTCAAACAAAAATAGGCGAGCATTGGGAAAAATCCCTGCGCGAGATCGGAGGCGATGCCGCTTTTGCCGCCATGCAGGATGCCGGCCTTGAAAAAGTGGACGCGCTCTTCGTGGGCAATATGCTGTCCCCGCTGGTAAATGGACAGAATCAACTGGGAACATTTTTGCTGATTGGGTTGGGCTGTGGAAACAGGAAGCGGTGAAGATAGAAGCTGCCTGCGGCCCAGGCGCTGCTGCATTTCGCGCTGCGCTGATGGCTGTTGCCTCTGGTGATGTAGAGTCAGCGTTGGTGGTGGGCGTCGAAAAATGACGGATAAAGCCGACGCGACGTCACTGCCGCACTGGCAACCGCCATGATGCGGATTATGAGGTTGATCAGGGAATTTCATTTGTTGGCATCAACGCCCTGGTCATGCGAAGATACATGCATGAATTTGGTTGGAAGCATGAAGATTTTGCCCCTTTCTCCATCAATGCACATGCGAATGCGATGCACAACCCAAATGCCCGCTTGCACGAAAAAATCTCTGTTGAGAAATTTGAAAGATCATCCATGGTCGCAACACCGATCAACTTGTTGGATGCCTCCCCAACCGGCGATGGGGCTGCTGCGATGGTTATTGTTCCTGCAGAGAGGGTATTGCGCAAGCCGCGCATCCTTGTCTCTGCTTCAGCTGCGGCAACCGACACGATCGCGGTACATTCGCGCAAAGACCCTTTATTTTTGCAGGCTGCATATCAATCTTCAAAGCGGGCTTATGAGATGGCGGGGGTAACACCCAGTGATATTAATGTTTTTGAATTGCACTGACGCCTTTTCCATCATGGCGGCATTATCATTGGAAGCCAGCGGGTTTGCTGAAAGAGGCGGGGCGTTCGACTTGCTCTCGATAACGAGATCAGCATCCAGGCAGAGTGCCCGTTTGTACTCGCGGCGGATTAAAAAGCACGAGGTCATCCGGGTCGGTGCGACGGGGATGTATCAACTTGTGGAGGTTGTCCAACAACTACGCGGCGAGTGTGGTCCCACCCAGGTGGATGGCGCGAAGATCGGCATGGCGCAAAATATTGGCGGCTCGGGCGCTACGATCTTGACCCATATTTTGCGCTCTGAAAACTGATTAGTTATATTGTCGTGTAAGTTATTTGGGCTTATACTCCAGGCACCTTTCATATTTGCAAGGAGGCTGGATGGTTGCAGAAAGACGGAAATTATCGCGGCGAAATTTTTCTTATTACATGCGGGTCCTGGATGAAGTCACTGGTAAATTGATCGGACATCTTTCAGATATCAGTACAGACGGTTTTAAATTGGTTTGTTCACGACCTGTTCAGTTAAGAGTGGATTTTCGTTTGCGTATTGATCAGACCAGCGATATCTCAGACAAACATTTCTTAATTTTTTCTGCGCGCGCCATATGGTGCAAGATGGATTATCTTGACCCCAGTACCTATCAGGTTGGTTTTAATATCACGAACATGCCTCCTTCTGATTACGAAGTTTTCCTGAAAATGTTCGATGTCTATGGAATCAAAAGTACAGCCCACCGTCGGAGTAATTCAGAATATATCTGGGGATAAGGTCACAAAAGCTCTGTCAAAGCAGGGCTTTTTCTTTGAAACTTCGTTTGAGAAAACCGTGTAAAATTAAAAATATGAAAAGTTCCTGCGCTGGTTGATACATACAGTCCTAAGGATCATCACAAAAATAGAAGCTGATGGATATGAGAATCTGCCCAAACAAGGCGGATTTGTGATCGCTGTCAATCATCTTGGTATCCTGGATACACCCATGGCGTTCTACGCGCTGGACAACTGGAATCTTTTTATTCCTGTCGCGGAAAAATGGGGAGAGATCCCGATTCTTAAATGGCTGGGAAAATACCTTAACTTGATTTTTATTGATCGTTTCCATCCTGACCTTAAATCCATGCGTGAGATGATCAATCGTATGAGCGAAGGTCAGACCCTGGTGATCGCTCCGGAAGGCACACGCGCGCGAGATGAGAAGATGGCGCGGGGCAAACCCGGGGTTGCTTATCTGGCGTCCAAGATGAATTGGCAGATCGTGCCTGTGGCGGTTTCTGGCACAGAAGACCGCATCTTCCTCGGAAATCTTAAGCGGTTTCGTCGAACACATATTAAACTTACAGCGGGCAAATCTTTTGTACTGCCGCCTTTTCCGAAAGAAAAGCGCGAAGAAGTTTTGCAGCAATATACCGATGAGATCATGTGCCGCATCGCGGTCATGCTGCTCGAAAAGAATCGCGGCTATTATGCGGAGCATCCGCGTTTAAAGGAATTGTTGAGTGAATAAAAAATATGAAATATAAAACCATACGTTCGTTGGTTCGTTTTGTCATGAATATCATTGCTGATGTCGAAGTTGTCGGTATAGACAAACTTCCGCATGGCAATGTCATCCTCGCCGCCAATCATCTGGGCCGCCTTGACACGGCGGTATTGATCTATGCGCTCGAGCGGGAAGACCTGATCATGGCAGTGGCTGAAAAATATAAGGATCACCCGATTTTTGGCGCGATCGGGCGTTCTGTGAACGCAATCTGGTTGAATCGTTTCGAAGCGGATTTTTCTGCGCTGCGTGAGATTTTGGCGAGGATGCAAAAAGGCGGGCTCATGGTCATCGCACCGGAAGGCACACGATCAAAAACAGAGTCGTTGCAGGAAGGCAAAATGGGCGCGGCATTTCTCGCGAGCAAAAGCGGCTACCCTGTTCTGCCCATCGCGCTGACCGGCACCGAAGACCGCGGTATTATATCCAACCTCAAACGCTTTCGCCGATCAAAGATCAAAGCTGTAGCCGGAGATTTATTTTATATTGAAATTCCCAAAGGCAAAGGACGCGAAGAAGCGATGCGAAGCGCGACGGATGAGATCATGTGCCAGATCGCGGCAAAACTTCCAGAAAGCTATCGCGGATTTTATAAGGATTATCCAAGGGTGAGGGAACTGGAACAGAAGTAGCACCCGCGCTTCTCTGCCTCGACAATGGCCTGGTCACTCGACCAAAAGAAATTTTCCTCCCCGACCAATTTGACCAATCCGCCGCGCTCCATCATGGTGCGCACATTTTCATGGACTCCGGCAAACATCAATGTGCTGCCTTGTTTATGGATCTTTTCATACAAACGGTGGATCACTTCCAAACCCGATGCATCAATTAATGGCACACCGCGCATTGACAATATTAATGCGTGCGTATCGCCCAGCTTTGTAAATGCCTCGTTAAATTGTCCTGTCGCCGCGAAGAACAGGGGACCAGTCAGGAAGGGCGACTCTTTGCATGTTTGCACTGCCCGGCGTTCTCAATTCCTCTTTGACGTAAATTTTCCGCATCCACTTCAGTGACTTCCACTTCAAGCGTGGCGATGTTGCTTAGAACATCGCCCCAGACAGGAAAGCACCCACCAGAATGGCTTGAGTGAGGTCAAGCGTGATGGTTGCAATTAGTGTGATGCCGAATGTGATCATCGCAGTTTTGAAACGGTGGCTAAAAATGAAACGAATGCCTTCCCATTCATTCATGCGCCATGCTGTGACCATCAGCACCCCTGCCAGGCCTGCGAGCGGGATGCGCGCCATCAGCGGGGCGAGCACGAACATCGAGAGCAATAATCCCACCGCGTGGATGATGCTGACAAGGCGGGTCTGTCCACCGGATTTTATACCGACACTGGCACGGGCGATTGCCGCCGTGGCTGGGACACCGCCAAAGAATGGGATCAGTATATTTCCCAAACCCTGAGCGATCAATTCCTGGTTGGCTTGGAGGCGGATGCCGGTCATGTTCGAGCCGACCGCACCGCACAGCAGGCTTTCAATCGCGCCGAGCGCGGTGATGGTTAATGCGGGTGCAACAAAATCACCAAGATTTGCCCAAGGGATCATAGAGAAGTTCATGCGGTCAGCGAGAAACAATGTCTGGGGGATGACTCCGATCATTTTGACAGGCCAGTTCAGGGCGGCGTTAAGAACCGTTGCCAGGATGATACCCAATAATGAAGCGGGAAATTTCGCATTCCATTTGACCGGCCAGAGTACCATGGTCAGGATGACGATCCCAGCCAGGACGATGGCGTGCCAGTCAGGAATGAATCCGCCTTTGAAGTAGCCTATAAATTTAAGAGCCGCTGAGTCTGCGCCTGTGGTTTTGACGCCGAGGAAATTATCCATTTGACCGATGAAGATGATCAGTGCGATGCCTGAAGTAAAACCGGTGATGACCGGGGATGGGATGAAAGCGATAAAGCGTCCGAGCCGCAACAAGCCAATGATCGTCAGAAAAATACCCGCCATCAAACCAGCGACCCATATTCCAGTCAACCCGTATTTTTGAACAAGCAGCATTATTACCGCGCTCATTGCGCCGTTGGCCGGAGATCTGATATGGCGCACCCGCCAGCGCCCGATCACGAACTCCGGCGATGATGGCGGTCACCAGCCCGGGCGGATGCTGTTGAGCCAGAGGCAACACCGAATGCCAAGGCGAGCGGAAGCGCAACTGCGGCAACCGTCAGCCCTGCGAGCAGGTCTTGTTGAAATTTGCAAATGAATATCCAGAGAACTCGTCTTTGTAGAGACGAGCGAGTGAGCGACGCGGCATATTTGATTCTCAAGCAATTATTTTAACAAAGGCTCGATGCTCCCCAAGGCGTCCTTTTGTTTTATCTACGGCAATTTTATCACCATTGATTTTATTTAGGCATGGTTAGGTTACGAAATTGATTCAAATGTTCCGTCAAGATGCAAATAGAAGGTTTCCACTTTTAAGTCGGGGAACAAGGCTGTGATTTTGTTTTGGGGAGTCTCAGCAAATCGTGTTTGTGGCGTTTGTAAGTTCCCCTCGCGTCCATAGGCGCGGCAATCTTCATGGTTGATAAGACAGACCGTATCGATGCCGTGGATACGCACTGCGAGCTGCACATATTTCAGAACCATTTCATAATCATGCACACTACCCGCCAGTGAAATGATATCGAAATTGTCGTACCCGAAGCGAACCGTTATCCACGGTTGCAGATATTTTTGCAGCCGGTAGTCCATACAATGGACTACCAGCGCATCACAATGGATGATCGGCTTTTTTGTTGACATGGCTCTAAAGAATTTCACCTTCGCCGCGTTTCAAGAATTGACCGTTACCGGATTTGCCAAGTCAGCCTATCACCATCCACGATGAGTTTTCCGCGCAGGAAAACTTTTCAGGGTAACCTGGTTAATTCCCAGCCTTCATATAAAGTTGTAGTCGGTACGCTGATGGGATTAGTTACGCCGTAATTCACTCTTTTCGGATCCCATATCACGATGTCCGCATCAGCGCCGGGGTGGAGTGTACCCTTGCGTGGATATAAGCCAAATATCTTCGCGGGGTTGGTAGAGTTGTATGCTACGAATTGATTTGCGGTAATATGACCGGCGCGCACACCATACGTCCACATGATCGGCATGCGATCCTCGACACCGGGCAATCCGTTGGGGATTTTGGTGAAATCATCCCTGCCCAATTCCTTGCCGGGGATGGCGATCTGTTTGCCTTCATAGGTGATCGGTTTTGTGCCGTCGAAGAAGAACGCGCAATGATCCGTGCCAATGGTTTGAATTGTGCCGTCATGCAATCCTTCCCACAGCCGCGCGTTATCCTTTTCTGTCCGCATGGGCGGGGAGCAGATCCACTTCGAGCCGTCTGTGCGGCGCAGGTGATCTATTGTGAAGAACAGATACTGCGGGTCCCGTAACTTTGACTCCGCGCTCGCGGGCATATTTCAGCATATCCGCTTCGCCGCCCGCGTTCATGTGACGATGTACACCATGGCGCATCAACTTCGCGGCCATGCCCGCCATTCGTAAAGTGGATTCAACTGCGCCCCAGCTTGGTCTGGTCAACGCGTGCCATTCGGGCGTTGTGTGCCCCGGCGTGATAACGCCTCTGAGATCAAGGTGTCGATCACATCCCCGTTTCCGCAATGCGCCATGAGCGAGCATGCCCGTTCTCTTTTTCGATTCTTAAAATGCTTTGAAGATCCCGCCATCGTCAAGGCGTAATTTTCCGTTATAGGCTGTGAATACTTTTAGCGTTGTGATCCCCATCTCGGGCAAGGGAAGGATTTCCTTCGGATATTGTCATCGAAATGGGTCAGGTTCATGTGGAAGGAATAATCAATGGCGGCTTTCGCGGCTTTCTGCATCCACAAATCTACTGAGTGTTTGAAACCTTGCGGTTCCTGCACAACAAAATCCATGACGGTGGTTGTGCCGCCGAAGGCCGCGGCTTTGTGACCAGTGTAATGATCATCAGATGAGACCGTGCCGAACATGGGCAGGTCAAAATGAGTGTGCGGGTCGACGCCGCCGGGCATAATCAGCTTGCCCGATGCATCCACCACCTGGGCAGAATCAGCTTCCAGATTAAGTCCGATGCGCGTGATCTTTTCATCCTCTATCAAAATATCGGCTTGAAAAGTTTCGAATGCGGTAATGAGCGTACCATTCTTGATCAGAATATTCATCGAGCCCTCGGCAAGAAACTCCCTGCTTTAGCAGTGGAGAGGGATAGCCGCTGGCGATGTACTTTCGCTGGAGCATATTCAATAGATTGAATATGCGGTAAAATCACGCCATGAAATTGATTGCTCAAATAAAACTCCTGCCTACGCCTGAACAAGCGCAAGCCCTTCGTAAAACTCTTGAGGTTGCAAACGCCGCCTGCAATTACATCAGCGATCAGGCGTGGGATAGTCAGACATTCAAACAATTTCCAATCCACAAACTTACTTATTACGCTGTCAAGGAAATGTTTGGCTTGAGCGCACAGGTGGTTGTGCGTTGCATCTCGAAAGTTGCAGATGCTTATAAGCTGGATAGAAAAGTCAAACGTACTTTCAAGCCGCATGGCGCGATCGCTTTTGATGACCGCATCCTGACCTACAAACTGGACAGGATGGAGTTGAGCATCTGGACAGTAGAGGGCAGACAAAAGATGTCCTATGCCTGCGGAAAACGCCAGCTTGAATTGCTCAAAGGCCAGCATGGGGAAAGCGACTTGTGTCTGGTCAAAGGTCAGTTTTACCTGATGGTTGTCTGCGAGGTGGAGACACCCAAGCCAATTGACGTGGAAGGGGTGTTGGGGGTGGATCTGGGTCTTGTCCAGATCGCCGCGACTTCGGACGGTGGCGGGTTCAGCGGCGCGGCTATCGAAGATAACCGCCGAAAGTTTGGACATCGCAGAAGCAATTTGCAAAAGAAACAGACCAAATCCGCCAGACGAAAACTCAAGAAAATATCTGGCGTTCAATCCCGTGTTCAAAAAATAACCAACCATAGGATTAGCAAAATTCTCGTACAGATTGCGTATGACACTCATCGAGCGATTGCCCTTGAAGAATTGGGCGGTATCCGTGAGGCTCCGGTAAAAGGACGCAAGCAGAGAGCGAGACATGCGAATTGGTCGTTCTACCAACTGAGGCAGTACATCGTGTACAAAGCCGAGCGCGTGGGGGTTCCTGTGATCTTCGTTGATCCAAGAAACACCTCGCGCACCTGCCCCGAATGTGGTTGTGTTGATAAAGCCAATCGTAAGTCTCAATCTGTTTTCCTTTGTACCGCTTGCAACTTCTCTGGCAATGCGGACATAGTAGCGGCTGTGAATATCGCAGTCAGGGCGAAGTAAACCTGCCAATGGTCTCGAACCTTCGTGTTCAGGGACAAAGCCCCCTGCTTTAGCTGTGGGGTTCGTTTACAATTGTCTTAACTTTTCGCAAACGTGAAACGTGACTCTGAAAACGTATTACGCATCACGTTTCAGGAATCCTTCCACGGCTTCATCCAAGGTGACAGGTAAAGTTTCTTTTTTCCACAAGCCTTGCTTCTTGGCTTCCCTGGCTGTGGATGTGTAACGAGAAATTCCAAATCCGTTTTCCGCCAGAACATCAGAGGTCAAGACTTCGTTGGGTTTTCCTTGCATAAGGATCTGACCATCTTTCAACGCAATGACTCGGTCTGCGAAATTCGCGATCCATTCCATTTTGTGTTCGACCATTACAACTGTCATGCCGCCCTCGGCCATTCGGCGCACCACGCCAAAGACTTCGCGCGTGCCGATCGGGTCCATTTGTGAGGTCGGTTCGTCGAGAACGAGCAGTTTGGGCTGCATGACCAGGATCGAGGTCAAAGCGACGCGCTGCTGTTGTCCGCCTGAGAGCGAATAGGGGGAACGGTCTGCCAGATTGCTGATATCGGTCAGCTTCATGGCATCCTCCACGCGCGGACGAATTTCTTCACGCGGCACGCCGTTATTTTCCAATCCAAAAGCAATCTCTTCGAAGACGGTGTATTTTGCGCCAGAGATCTGATTGAACGGATTCTGAAACGCAAGCCCCACATTCAAGACCCACTCATCCAGCGTGGACTTGCTGGATTCCATGCCAGCGACTTCAATGCTTCCGCTGATCTCGCCTTTGAAAAAATGCGGCACAAAGCCAGCCAGCGCATAACACAGCGTGGACTTGCCCGCGCCGTTCGGACCAATGACCGCAACGAATTCACCCTCATTGATATGCAAATTGATATTTTGCAGGGCGAGCGTTTTCGTGAGCGGATATTTATATGTGACGTTTTGCAGGTTTATGAGAGCCATAGTTTTAGCGCAATGGAAATGATGACAAGAATGATGAGAACCCAGCGAATGAGCCGATCAGAACGGTGATCGGGGATCTCGTGCAGGGAAGTCTTTGATTTTTTGATGTAAAGCCGCGTGCTTCGATGGCGATGGCGCGTTCTTCCACTTCCGCCAGAGAACCAAAGACCAGCGGACCGATCAACGGGGAGAGCGAGCCCATTCTTTTAAGGAAACTGCTTTCCGTGTCCAGTCCGCGGGAGCGTTGTGCAGAAATAATCGTTTGTGCCTTGGCTTGCATTTGCGGCAAAATTTGAAGGGTTGAAATGATCACATAAGCAAATTGGCCGGGTAAACCGCGGCGGGTGAGGTCGGACATCAATTCGCTGGGATGGGTGGTCAGCAAAAGAAATGTGAACGCCGATACCATGACGAACACGCGCATGGAACTTCGGAAAGCGAACATCAGACTTTCCTGTGTCACATCCAGAAAATAGAACTTAAAGATCACATCCTGCCCAATTGGCTGGAAGAACGCCTGCATCAGGAACAGGAACCCTGCCGCGGGTAGGATGAGACGGATGGCCGTCTTGAAGAACTCAGGCGCTACTTTGCCGACAAATCCCAGAGGGATGATGGCGATCAATACCTGCAGGTGCGGTGTCCAATACCAGGGACTGCTGAAGGCGATCAGGATCAGCGAAAGGGTTAGGATTACTTTTGTTAGGGGATTGAGATCATGAATTACGCTATTGCGTTTGACATAAAATGATAGTCGCTCATGCATAAGTGCTGATTATAAACGACAAAAAAGAGAGCAGGCGAATATCTGCTCTCTTTTTTGTGTTGTTATTGCAAGGAGGTACGCGCCCTCCTCGCATAGCGGTTATGTTATTTATCCGCCGAGGATATTGCGCAGCATGAACGCCGCGAACAAAACGAGCAGTACAACCACACCGACTGCAATGTATAGTTGATTTGTGCTCGCTCCGCCTTCAACTGCGGCTTGTTCTGCTTTGGGATAGCCGCCGATCGTGCGTTTGGGCAGACCCTGAATGATCGCAAAAGCAAGCATGGCTGTGGTGATCTTATCCACAGGTTCAGTGAGGAAGCTGGTGCTGACCACGGCGGACCAAATTCCCTGACCAGTCTGGAGCAAATAGGCTGTAATGAAGGATGATCCGCTGGCTGTGATTCCGCCGAACAAATAAACGGCGATGGGGGTTGAAACGATCGCGGCGGTCAACGCCACAACGAAACCTGTGACAACGACCTTCCACCAGGATTTAAAGAAGCCCCATTGAGCCATACGTCCAGCCATGTAACCGATCATGGCTGCAACAGGCCACCAGGGCAAAGCGCCCGGGTCAATGGCAATGCCCCAAATGATATTGGAAAGTGCGCCAGTTAATGCGCCAGCCCACGGTCCGCACAGGACAGCCACCAGCACAGTGCCGATAGAATCAAGGAAAACGGGTAGTTTGAGCAGAAGAACGATCTGTCCAACCGCAACATTGATGGCAATGGCGATGGGGATGAGTACCCAGGTCTGGGTGTTGAAATTGTTCTTGATCTTCTCGAGCATGGTATCCTCCGAAAGAATGAATGAATTTCTGTCCATAACAACACTGTTCGAATTCAAAGGTCACGCAATGGATTTTGCCAGTTTTTCCATCCTTTCCAAAAATAGCTCCATAAAATCGCGCGAGCGAACACCCAGCGCCACTCTCATATTAGCACTTTTTTTTGTCATTTTGTAGAAGTCCGCGAACGTGTTGCCCATCGAAACCCCGCCGGAAAGGTCAACATCCACATACAAATCCTGATAGTCACATAGCTCAGGCATAAAGGTCAGCGCCATTGTGAGCGGGTCGTTGATCACACACCCGTCAATTTTTTGATACTCATCGTGGAATTCCATGTAAAAGCGGGTCGCGTCGGAGATGAATTTAGTGATCGGTGATTCGATCTTCAATAACCTGTTCAGGTCGTCCTTCAAAAAGATGCATTGATAGGTCACATCCAGCGGCGTGAGCGTAATAGGCATACCCGAGTGAAAAACGATATGCGCGGCATGCGGGTCAACATACGTATTGAATTCCGCCAGTGGAGTGGTGTTGCCCTCATGCCGGATCGCGCCGCCCATGATGAAAACCTCTTTGACGTTTTCCACAATACGCGGTTCCTGCCGAATTGCCAATGCGATATTTGTCAACGGGCCGATGCAGACCAATGTGATCTCCCCCGGTGACGACATGATCTTCTCAATTAGATAGTCGCTTCCCTTCTGGGTTTTTGGCTGATTCAGCGGTGCTGGGAGTTTTGCGTACCCAATTCCATGATCTCCATGTGTTTCAGGTGCAAGCAGGGATGGCTGCACAAGCGGCAACTGGCAGCCGCGATAAACAGGGATATGGCTTGCCTTTGCCAGTTCCAATACTGAAAGAGCGTTGATCGTTCCCTGCTCAGTGGAAGAATTTCCATGCACCACACTTAATCCTTCAAGGGAAATTTCAGGGGATGCAAGGGCGAGAAGGATTGCGAGAGAATCGTCAATGCCGGGATCGGTGTCAAGAATGATGCGTTTTGTCATCCTGACCTCGGCAAGAAACTCCCTGCTTTAGCAGTGGGGGGGGGGGCGGGGGGGGGGGGCGCGCGGCAAGTTTCGACAGATTGAAGCGCGGTATGATCACGCCATGAAATTGATCGCTCAAATAAAACTCCTGCCTACGCCTGAACAAGCGCAAGCCCTTCGTAAAACTCTTGAGGTTGCAAACGCCGCCTGCAATTACATCAGCGAACAGGCGTGGAAGTCAGACATTCAAACAATTTCCAATCCACAAACTTACGTAACTTTTCGCTGTCAAGGAAATGTTTGGCTTGACCGCACAGGTGGTTGTTCGTTGCATCTCGAAAGTTGCAGATGCTTATAAGCTGGATAGAAAAGTCAAACGTACTTTCAAGCCGCATGGCGCGATTGCTTTGATGACCGCATCCTGACCTACAAACTGGACAGGATGGAGTTGAGCATCTGGACAGTAGAGGGCAGACAAAGATGTCCCTTTGCCTGCGGAAAACGCCAGCATGGAATTCTCAAAGGCCACGCTTGTGCCTGGTCAAAGGCAAGTTTTACCTGATGGTTGTCTGCGAGGTGGAGGCACCCAAGCCAATTGACGTGGAAGGGGTGTTGGGGGTTGATCTGGGTCTTGTCCAGATCGCCGCAACTTCGGACGGTGGCGGGTTCAGCGGCGCGGCGCGCTCGAAGATAACCGCCGAAAGTTTGGACATCGCAGAAGCAATTTGCAAAAGAAACAGACCCAATCCCCCCCCCCCACCCCCTCAAAAAATCCCCGGGCTCTCCCCCCGGTTTCAAAAACAACCAACCATAGAATTAGCAAAATTCTCGTACAGATTGCGTATGACACTCATCGAGCGATTGCCCTTGAAGAATTGGGCGGTATCCGTGAGGCTCCCGTAAAAGGACGCAGCAGAGAGCGAGACATGCGAATTGGTCGTTCTACCAACTGAGGCAGTACATCGTTAAAAGCCGGGCGCGTGGGGTTCCTGTGATCTTCGTTGATCCAAGAAACACCTCGCCGGTGGGGTGTTGATAAAGCCAATCGTAAGTCTCAATCTGTTTTCCTTGTAGCGCTTGCAACTTCTCTGGCAATGCGGACATAGTAGCTGTCAATATCGCAGTCAGGGCAGAAGTAAACCTGCCAATGGTCTCGAACCTTCGTGTTCAGGGACAAAGCCCCCTGCTTTAGCTGTGGGGTTCGTTTACGCTGTCCTTTTAATAAGCAAAAATAAAACTTAACTTACAAACCATGCTGTATGGCGATAACCGCCGCCTGTGTTCTATCTGAAACACCCAATTTTTCAAGAATGGCGCTGACATGATTGCGTACTGTCCCTTCGGATAAGTGTAATTGTGCGGCGATCTCGCCGTTGTTGATGCCTTTTGCGATCAAACGTAATACATCCAGTTCGCGTTCGGTCAGTTTATCTGTCAGTATGGATGCGGGCTGGGTTTGCCTGCTGGCAACCTGATTGAGCAGTTTCCCCGCGATGGCGGGATCTACGAACGATTTTCCATCCATCGTTCCGCGGATAGCCTCAACGATCTTCTGGCGTGAAGTATCTTTCAATAGATAACCAGACGCCCCCGCGCGGATCGCATCGAAGACCCATTCATCGTCATCGTATGTGGTCAATACCAGGATTTTTATATTGGGGAATTTTGCGCGGATCTGGCGTGTGGCCTCGATACCATTTATGATCGGCATTTTCAAATCCATCAAGATCAGGTCTGGCTGTTTTTGAGCGGCGAGTTCAAGCGCTTCCGCACCGTCCTGCGCAGCGCCGATCACTTGAAAATCCCTCTCAAGGTTGAGGAGCATTTCAAGTCCATCGCGGATCACGGCCTGGTCGTCACAAAGGAGGATTTTCATATGTATCTTTCCGTCATTGCGAGGAGGTGCTCTTCCCGACGAAGCAATCTCCATTACAGTGACCGAGATTGCTTCAGGCGAAAAACATCGCCCTCGCAATGATGTGGGGGAATTATATCGTCAGCACAACCTTCGTGCCTTTTCCTTTTTCACTTTCTATTTTAATTTTCCGCCTACAAGTTCGGCGCGTTCACGCATACCGATCAAACCAAAATGCCCCGTTGATTTTTCAGCATCAAGATCAAATCCGATACCATCATCTTGAATCGTAAGCGTGGTGTGACCGTTGCTGTCCAAGCGCACGCTGAAATTTTTTGCGCGCGAGTGGCTGGCAATGTTTTCGATACATTCCTGCGCGATGCGGTAGATGGTCTGCTCCACGTCCGGGCTGAGGGAAGGCATGGGATTTTTAAGATCCAGCGTCAGATTAAGGTGGAAGCGTGCCGCTGCAGATTCGGATGCGCGTTGGATGGCGAGATTAAGTCCCATATCTTCCAACGACGATGAGCGCAAGGCTTTCAGCGCGCGGCGGGTTTCATCCACACCAAGGCGGGTCGATTCCAATGATCTGTCGATCAGGTCACGGGTCTTGTTGGAATCGATGTCGAAATAAGCCTTGGCGGTTTCAAGCGAGACTGAAATTGCGGTCAGGGAATGCGCCAATGTGTCGTGCAATTCACGCGCGAGACGATTGCGTTCGCGGCTCACTGTGAGCTGTTCCAGCGTGGACGCATAGTGGCTGAGGTTGGCATTTGCTTCACGCAGTGATTCGCGCTGCTGGCGAAGTTGTGCCACCAGTAAACTGATAAAGACACCAACCGCGATAAAACTGATCGTGCGGACGATGGCAATAAAAATAAAAACAGAAATACTTCTGTAATCGATCGCGCTGAAATAAATGAGACCGAGTTCAAGGGTGGTGGTGGCAATGCTGAAAAAGATGACGTGCGCTAATTCATATTCCCAGGCTACAAGCGCGAGGGCGACAAACAACACCGGTAGTTGACGCAGCGCCATGCCTTCCGCGTTCGCCAGCGGACCCTGCGGGAAGCGCGGCGTGATCAACACGTTGATGATAATCGGCGCGGTCGAAATGGTGAGCAGAAGCAGTGGGTAGAACTCCTGCCCAAGTTTTTTTTGTATCCAGGTTGAATGGGCAAAGATAAAAAAGAACAGAGCGACCAATCCGCTCGCACTGTAAAAAAGATAGACGGGTCTTAAAGGATTTCTCTGCAGGTTGTTCGGCTGACTGGGTTGAAATCCCAGTTGATTGGGCGGGAGTTGCTGTCCGGGAGTCATCTGCTGTAATGGCAGATTTTGTGTGATGGGAAGATTGGTCTGGGTGTAAAGCACAAGATCCATGACAGCCATTGCCAGGAGGAAGCCGAGCCAGATCCATGCTGCAGTACGGAGAAGTCGTGTTGATTCTTTCGGGGAGTGCATATGCAAATCTTATCATGACGAGGCCTGCGCGCCGTGTGTATGCCGTCATGATTCTCCCGAATCACCCATGACACCTGTCATGGATACGGCTGGTTAGATTCACGGGTTTATAAGATAACTGGTGACTGGCTTCACTCTCAGGTTTTTGAAGGGAAATATAAAATAGTAGAAGTAAGAAGAAAGAATTGTTGGTGGTTGAGTAGAACTGAGCGATAGCGAACTCCACTCAACCACCCAAGTAAACAATAATATGGAGCAACACATGACAACAGAAACCATTCCAACTCAATCTTCATTCTTAAAGAGAAAACTTTTCCTCGGCCTGACGATCTCGACAGTTCTCGTTCTCGTCATCATGGCATTTTCGTTTGGATTGCATATGTACAACATCGAAGCAATTGGCGACGCGAATGCATATTACACCGCCGCGGTCAAATCCATGCTGCAATCCTGGAGCAATTTCTTCTTCGTTGCCGCGGAACCTGGCGGCTCGGTCACAGTGGATAAACCTCCGCTGGGATTATGGATCGAAGCGGTCTTTGCATATTTCCTTGGCGTCAGCGGTTTTAGCGTTTCACTGCCCAACATCCTCGCGGGCGTTTTTGGAATTCCGCTGTTGTATGCGATGGTCAAAAAATATATGGGTGAACTCGCCGGGCTTATCGCCGCGTTTGTCATGGCGATCACTCCGGTCTTTGTCGCCACCAATCGCAATAACACCATGGATGGTCTGCTGGTCTTCTTTTTACTCCTCGCCGCGTGGGCATTTATCCAAGCGACAGAGTCAGGCAAACTGACATGGCTTTTACTCGGTGCATTCATTGTCGGGCTTGGCTTCAACATCAAAATGATGCAGGCCTTCCTGCCGCTCCCGGCTTTTTACGCACTTTATTTTTTTGGTTCAAAAGAAGCCTGGCTGCGCAAGATGGTCAACCTTGGCATCGCAACCGTTCTGCTTGTTGCAGTCTCCCTTTCGTGGGCAGTGATCGTGGATTTGACTCCAGCCGACTCACGTCCCTACATTGGCTCCAGCGATAACAACACCGTCATGGGATTGATCTTCGGTCATAACGGAGTCTCGCGGCTCGGAAGCACTGGCGGACCAGGAGGAGGAACGCCTCCCTCTGCGCCGATGGCTGGTACTGATTCCGATCAAAGGATTCAGCCTCAGCAGGGTACTCGTCAAGGACCGCCGCAACAGGCATTAGATGCCTGTGCCAGTTCCGCGCAAGGGGATGCATGTTCATTCACTCAGCAAAATGGGAATACGATCAACGGTTCTTGCATCACGCCTCCAAATCAAAGTGTGTTAGCCTGCGCACCACAGGGAATGACTCCACAGCAAAATGGACAAAGTCCTTTAGTCGGCGGCCCAAATGGTCAGGGAGGTGGAACGCAATTCAGCCAGGAAACTGGTGAGCCCGGGGTTTTCCGCTTCTTCACACAGCCGTTATCGAAACAAATGTCGTGGCTGCTGCCGTTCGCATTGATCAGTGTTTTGCTGGCGCTCTTTGGCTCTCGTTTAAAACTTCCAATCGAATCTGGTGTTCACAAATCCCTGCTCGTTTGGGGCGGATGGTTGATGACCTGTGTAGTTTTCTTCAGCATGGTCTCCGGTATTTTCCATTCGTATTATGCCATTATGCTCGCTCCGGCACTTGGCGCAATGGTCGGGATCGGATTTAGTCAATTATGGTCGTGGGGCCGGGACAGGAATTGGGCTGGCATCTTGTTTATCTTAATGTCTGCGATCACACTCGGTTTTCAATATTTTGCGATGGATCAGTATGGCGAGAATTTATGGTGGATGCTCCCAGCGGGAATCCTCTTCGTTGCGGGAATCATCCTAATGGTCGCGTCGCGGAAAGCGGATTGCTTACGTCACACTTCTCTCTGCAATGCTGATCATCCCCATGTATTGGACGGTCATGACCGTTGCATCCAATCCGAACATAAATTTACCCACTGCGTATTCGGGCAGTGATCAGCAGGATGGATTGGGAGGCGCGAATCGTGCTTTCCGCAAGGGTCAGGTCCCGCATCAAATGTGAACGAGGATCTGCTAGCCTATCTTGAAGCGAACACGCAGGATGTGGAGTATCTTTTGGCCGTTCCTTCCTCTCAACAGGGTTCATCGCTTGTGATCGCTACTGGTCGCCCCGTGCTGTATATGGGCGGCTTCGGCGGGCAGGATGCAGTGGTGACAGCCGGGGATCTATCCGCGATGGTGGCAAATGGCGAGTTGCGATATGTGATGTACGGCGGCGATCGCGGCGGTAAACAAGATATTGCCAATTGGTTGAGTGCATCCTGTTCGGTGGTGCAGGAATTTAGCCAGCTAAGCACTGGCGGACCACAAATGCCGCAGGGAGAGAATCAGCCCCAAGGTTTGGGCGGAGGCGGTCCCGATCAAGGGACAACTTTATACCTGTGCAGATAGATATTAATATAAAAAGGACTGGAAATTTTCCAGTCCTTTTTATGATCATTATTGAAGAATTTTTTCGTACACAGCTTCTGGAATATCTATAGTTCGATAAATATAAATATAATCAAGTCCGTTAATGATGATGGTTTTTTCAGGGCTTATATCTTGAAATGCGCGAAAGATTTTTTCAGTTTCAGGCTGTTGTTTCCGTATGATCGGGTAGAGAACCAGGTAATCCGATTCTCTCATTTCATTTGTAATGGTTGAGTAATCACTGGTTATTAAGTATACCCTCTTGAAAACCAAAGTTTCTCCGGGGAAGAAGAAGGAGAATGTTCCCATGCCGTTATAGACATACGCGCGGATGTCTTTTGCATTCGGCTTTTGTGCCAGGTAATCCGCAGCTTGTGACAGTCCTTCGCCATAGCCAAGTGTGGCGGCTTCACTGGCGAATGGACTCTTGTAGTTAAAATAATAAGGCGCGTAGGGAAGTCCCAATGAAATTTGAGTCCCGATCAGAACGATAAAAAACAATATGGAAATATAAACACGGTTTATCACTGTCCATCGGCTTTGCATCCATGTCCACGCATAGCCCCAGCCGATTCCCGCCATTACATCAAAACAGACATAGCTGCTGAGAATATAGTGCTGAGAGTTACGCCCCTGCGCAATGCCGAACATGGCGATGAATAATCCGCCCAGAATGGCTAAGTAAACAAGAGTTGATCTCATTGGAGATTGCGATCTTTGTTTATCTTTTGAGAAGACTGCAAATATGGAAAATATCAATCCCAACCAGGTAATTGGCGTTGTCGAAGTCGTCCAATTTTGCAGATATTGAAAAATTCCATCAAAACGGGTGGTAAGGCTGAAGCTTGCTGGCTGTAATTGTTCGGTCACTTCAAGGCGTGCGCCTTGAAACGCATAACTGAACGCATTTCCATATACTTCCGAAAGCATTCTTCCGGGCGCAACCCACATCCCGGGCCACAAAAGAAAGTAGATCAAAACAGCAGCGCCCAACCAGATTAAAAATGTTCGAATGGTGTTCCATAATTTCACACTGAAATCTTGCTCAATTCTCTTGAACAGGTCAATAAATAATATAAGGGTCACTACTCCAATTAACACAATGGATGTGGATTTTGTTAACTGCGCAAGGCCAAATGCTAGACCAGAAAGAAGTAGATATTTTGTTTTTCTTTCCTTATTTATATATACCTGCATCCCCAATAAAGATACCAATACAAATAAGGCCACCATGCCTTCCATGTTAAGTAGACGGGAATGCCCAAGGAAAAATGGTGAAATGATCGCCAGTGCGGTGGCGAGTAAGGCGGCGTTTTCCCCGATCAAAATACTTAAAAGTAGGAAGGCTGCTATTACAAGAAAAGTCAAAATGCCCGCTTGAATATAGCGGCTGATGCGTACCAATTCAATGGCTTCCTTGCCATGACTTCGCATAAATTCTTCATATTTCGGTTTACGGGTATCGAAGAATCCCTGTTCATAAGCGCGGTACTCGGGGAAGTAGAAAAACAAAGCTGTGGATATGATCCACATATTTGTGACCCCCGGATGATATTCAAAATAAGTGTCTTCAAAGTTCTTGTGCGTAATTGCGTAATAAAAATTAGAGCTGGAGATCACCCAGAAAGGTTCGTCAATGTTAATGGCGCGGTCAATATGGATCATCCGTGAAGGAAAGGTGATCACAAGCAGAAGTATGGCGAGCCATACTTTTCTCTGGTTTATTTTTGAAAAGAGGTTGTTCATAGATTGGCTAGCGCTTCGAATATTTCCGGCGGTAAGGAATCCACATTGTAGATCCGCACATACTCATAACCATTCATCCAAATTTCATGGAACGGCTTGACAGTAGCGAGAATGTTGAGAAATGGCCAATACTTTTCTGCTTGACTCTGATTGGCATAGTACACAACCAGGTAATCCGACCCTCGGAGATTACTTAGGAGATCTTCTGCATGTTCGCCATCAATATAATAGGGACGAAAACTGATCGCTTCACCGGGGTGGAAGTATGAAAAACATCCGCGGCTGTAATATGAAAATATAGTTGTATCCGCCGCGTTAGGAAGTTGGGCGAGATATTGAGCCGCAATTTCGAGGCCTTCTCCATATGGGAAGTTTGGATAATCCTTATACCAACCCAGCGAGTAAAGGATTGGATTGCGATATGTGAAATAATAAGGGAAATATGAAATTGCATTCCAAGCTTGAAGGAGTAAAACTACAGCCAACCCGGCATACTGTAATTTCACTTTCTTCTCTGCAAAATGAGATACGCTCCAATTAATAACGTGAAGCCATCCTAACCCGGCTAATAGGTTTAAGGATAGATAACTGGTCAAAATGTAATGCGGGGAGTTGCGTCCCTGGGCAATGCCGATCAGGAAAATAAATGCTAAAGCATTTATTAATAACAGGGTAAACAGAAGCCTGTATGGGCCGACCAGTTCACGGTCGCGTGTGAACGGAATGGCCAATCCCAAGAGGACTCCAAGCCATGTGATGGGAGTGGTCCGATAGAGCAGCACACTTGTCATTTCCCATAATCCTGACAGATTACTAAGACTGAATCTAGAAACATCCAGTTCCTGGGTAACTGTGAGCCGCGAACCCTGAAAGGCATAACTGAAGGCATTACCGTAGACTTCATATAACATTTTTCCGGGCGCGACCCACATTCCCGGCCAAAAGATAAAGTAGGTGACAATTAGGAAAACAAGCCAAATGGAGAAAAACTTTATGCTATTTAGAATTGCTTTTCCCCAACCGTGCTGACGCTCTTGAAATAATTGCATCAGTAATAGAATACCCATCCCGGCAAGCATGGCGATTGCTGAGGATTTCGATAATTGAGCGAATCCAGCGGCAACACCGGAAATCAAAAGGAAAATAATTCTTCTATCTCTGGCGAGATACACGGCAAATGAGATCAGGGAAACGAGTACGAACATTGACACCAAACCTTCATGCGTAAGTAGCCGTGAGATACCTACATAGAAGGGATCGAAAGTGGCAAAGGTTACAATAAAAGCCGCGCTTATTTTGGGAATTAACTTTTGGAGAAGATAGTAAAGCACCAGGAAAAGGAATAGGATGACAAATACTTGGATCACCCGCGAATAGGTTAAAAGCGCAAGCGGATCTTTCCCGTGCTCGATCATGAACGGGTCGAGCCGCCCTTTTTCGTAATTAAGGTAGCCCTGATCAAGAGCGCGATATTCAGGAAAATACGCCAACATTCCAAAAGCGATGATCCACATCGTAGTTACGGCCGGCTGATATTCGTAGACTGTATTCTCAAATTCCCTCTGCGCAACCGCGTAATAAAAATTCGCACCCTGACTCAGCCAGGACGGTTCATCAAGTGTGACGAATGAATCGATCTTTGGGATGCGCGGTGCTAAAAAAACAATGATCAACACAATGTAGATTGCAATATCTTTTATTCGATTCTGAAGCATGAATCGGATTATAACATGCGCATTTTGCATGATTTTCCCTCGTTACATTGATGATAAAATCGCATATCAGATCTCACACATGAAAAATATGATTGAAAAACTTCGCCAAAAAGAATTCATCGTTGTCCCAGCCATTTTATTTCTGTTGGTATTGCTGGCTTATGGTTTGCTGACCCCGCGCATGGGGTTTTATTGGGATGACTGGCCTTTTGCCTGGTTCCTGCGCTTCTTTGGTCCCATAGAATTCATTGAATCTTTTCGCCCATTCCGCCCGTTCCTTGGACCGATCTTTACAGTGACGACCGCCTTGTTTGGCGGGCATCCCTTTACCTGGCAGCTGGTTGGATTGGCGCTGCGCTTCTTCCTCTCCCTCGAGGTCTGGTACGTTCTCCGATCGGTCTGGCCTTCTCAAAGATGGAATGTGCTGTGGGTGGCGCTTTTGTTTACTGTGTACCCCGGGTATCAACAGCAATGGGTTTCTTTGACACATGTCAATCAGGAGATCATTCCGCTGACATGGTTGATCGCCTCTTTTGGCTTGACCGCGTACGCGATCCGAAATGACCGCCATCGAAAAAGAGCCGCCATCCTTGCGATTGTATTGCAGGCCATGGGACTGTTCGCAACCGAATATTTTTTCGGTCTTGAAATTTTACGTTTCTTCTTTTTACTGTCCATTTTTTCCGAGACTCTAACCGCACGAAAAGATATATTACGGAAAGCCGCGACTTCCTGGCTTCCCTATTTTTGTGTATGGATTCTTAACGCTGCCTGGACATACGCATATCATCGTTCGACGGCTTATAACTCGTACGAAATAAACATTCTATCCAGTCCGTCCTTTTCCCCGCTCGCAATCGTCAATGAAATTTTAAAGACCATTTCCCTCTCTGGGTTTGTATCATGGATCAATACATTCAGCCTGATCTCAACAATTGACGGGACGGTCACGCAGATCATTGCGCTGGGAATCCTGCTTGGCGCAGCAATGGTAATTTTTATATCGGTGCGCTTCCTATCCAACGGGACAACTGATCAGCATCCGAAAGAAGATTCATGGGGACGATGGGCCATGCTCATCGGACTTGTGGCGATATTCGCAGGTCGTCTGCCGTCGTGGGCCGCAGGTTTGCCGTTGAAGATTGAGTTTGACTATGACCGCTTCTTTCTCTCCATCATGTTCGGGGCGAGTCTCTTCATCGTCGGGCTGGCAGCTTTTCTCTTAAGAGATGGGAAGCGCAAGTTCTTCATCCTCAGCCTGTTGATCGGATTATCAACAGCCTATCAATTCACCGTTTCAAACACCTTCCGCCGCGACACGGCCAACTTACAGGATATTTTCTGGCAGATGGCATGGCGCATGCCTGCCCTGGAAAAAGGCACGGTCTTATTAACGTATGAACTGCCGCTTAACTATCTATCAGACTTGCAATTAACTGCCCCGCTAAATTGGATGTACGCTTCGACCATTACGGATCGAGAGCTTCCCTATTTGCTTTTATATATAAAAAGTAGATTTAATTCAACGACCTTGCCTTCCCTTCGACCTGACGAACCGATCCATCTCCAATATCGTACTGTTGAATTCAACGGCTCGACCACCGACAGCGTGGTGATATACAAGGACGCTGATGGCTGTCTGCGCGTGCTTGATTCCTTATATGCAAATGCTGAGACAGTGCCCGGCGCAAATTATTTTTTGCTCAACGCCGTACCGCTTTCCAACCCGGGCTTGATCCAGGCGCAAGCTCTTCAGCCTGTTTTGGATGGAACTTTATTCGGCGCTGAACCTGCGCACGGCTGGTGTTATTTTTTTGAAAAGGCTGAACTCGCCCGCCAGCGGTCTGATTGGGATGGGATTGTGAAACTATACGATCAGGCAGAGCAGGGAAAATTAAGCGCTTCTGCCCCTGTTGAAAACCTGCCTTTCATTGAAGCCTTTGCGGTCACCGGAGATGAGGATACAGCAATTAAATTGACTGAACGCACTATTAATGAACAAAAAACATTATGTCCGGCGCTTGTTACTCTTTGGGAGCGTGTCTCGCAAATTCAAGGATCTTCTGTGCGCGCCCAAACTACATTACAGGAAGGCTGTGAACCATAACTGCAATAAATAATCCGTGTGAGCGAGCCTAAAGGATTGCGGTATTGACATTTGCGTGCAAGAAAAGTATAAGATTTACTATTAAATAAATTGAATAGTTTTTGGATAGGAGCGTTCGGTATGAATTCATCAAACTCTCGGAAAAAATGCGATAAGGGCCAGGGGTTGGTGGAGTATGCGCTCATTCTTGTATTGGTTGCACTTGTGGTCATCGCTGCATTGATGATTCTAGGCCCAGCTATTGGCAATGTGTTCAGTCAGATCAATAATTCTCTGTCTGCATTAAGTTTGGGCGAGGTGGGTGGGGTTGTAGTTCCGCCCGCTCCAGATTGCTCAGTGCAGCAGGATGCGTATAACGCTGCCATGGCAGATTTAAATGCTTGTCTGGCTGCACATGATGAAGACGAAGCGCATCACTGCGATCATCTACAAGTTATTGCTGACAACGCTTCTAACGCTTTACAGGCTTGCCTCCATCCTTAGAAACCTATCGTGTCGATTTACTTACACAAGCCGCCGCCTTCGAGCGGCGGCTTGTTTGTTATATTCAAATCCCGAAACTTGAATCCCGACAGACTTGGTATAATTCGCGCCTATGGAAAAAAAGTATCACATCTGGACAGAAGGATGCCAAATGAACGTAGCCGACTCGCAACGGGTCGGTTCTTCGCTTGAACATCTTGGCTACACCCTTACCGAAACCATCGAAGAAGCGGATGTTATTGTTTTAAATACCTGCGTGGTGCGCCAATCCGCCGAAGATAAAGCCTATGGGCGTGTCACTTCGTTAATGCCGCTCAAGAAGAAAAATCCGAATCTTGTCATCAACCTCATGGGCTGTATGGTCGGTGTGCGCGGCGCGGAAAAATTGCGCGAGAAACTTCCATACGTGGATGTCTTCTCCCCGCCCTCTGATCCCGGCCCGTTGATCTCGCTCCTTACGCAGGGTGAAATCCATTCACTGGAAGACGCGGAAACCACGCGCCGCTTCCTGATGATGGACGAGGAGCTAATTCTCCCCGTGGCAGAGCAGGGAAAACTCATCAGCGCGCATGTGCCGATCGTGTATGGCTGTTCACACGCCTGCACTTTCTGCATCATCCCATCCAAACGCGGCGGAGAACGCTCGCGCCCCGTCGGCGATATTGTGGGTGAAGTCCGCTCACTGGCGAGACAGGGCGTCAAAGAAGTAACTCTGCTCGGTCAGATCGTGGACCGTTACGGCAAGGACATCCCCGACGGCCCCAACCTCGCAAAACTTCTGCATCTCATTCACGAAGTCGAGGGCATCGAGCGCATCCGCTTCCTGACCTCGCATCCCAATTATTTTGAAGATGACCTCATCCAAGCCATCGCGGATCTTCCCCGCGTGATGCCGCACATTGAGCTGCCCATTCAGGCTGGGGATGATGAAGTCCTTGCCAACATGAAGCGTGGATACACTCAACAGCAATACCGTGACCTTGTGGCAAAGATCCGCGAACAAATTCCTGGATGTTCCATCGCGACTGACATCATCGTTGGATTCCCCGGCGAGACAGAGGAACAGTTCATGGAAACCTACCGTGTCCTGTCTGACCTGAAACTGGATGTGGCGCATCTGGCACGCTACTCCCTTCGAGAGGGGACCGTCGCCACCCGTCGCATGGATGATAACGTACCGGAAGAAGACAAACTACGCCGCCTGCACATCCTCGATGATCTACAGGAAGGTATTTTGGCCGAGATCAATAAAAAATATCTCGGCGAAACCGTTGATGTTTTATTTGAAAATAAAGTCAAAAACCGCTGGCGCGGACGCACCCCCACCAACAAGATCGTCTTCGTGGAATCAGAAGATGACCTGCGCGGCAAAGTCCTCCCCGTCACCGTCACATGGACAGGGCCGTGGTCCATGCAAGCGGTGCTGAAACAAACCGCATTGATTTCTTTGTAATCACAGTGTAGTGGCGCAGCACTGCTGCGCCACTACACTTATTTAACGGGGGTTATAATTTCGCCACAATCTTATGTTTCTCAACGAACTCATCACCACCTTTGCAAATAATCTCCTGCCCATTCTGCTGGTCAGTGGATCAGGATTTATCCTTGGCAAATTCCTCACCGTCGATTCGCGTTCGCTTGGGCGCGTGGTCTTTTATGTGTTCAGTCCATTGCTCGTTTTTGACTTGATGATAAAAAGTAGACTCGATCTGGGGCAGGCGTTGACCACGGTTGGATACACGGTTTCTGTGATCACGGTCATGGGATTACTGGCTTTCCTGTTCAGTAAAATATTTCAACTCGAAAGACCATATATGCTGGCTGTGATTTTGACAGTCGCCTTCGGCAATACCGGCAACTATGGTTTGCCGCTGGTCAAATTCGCGTTCGGAAATGACGCGCTGGCGGTCGCCTCAATTTTCTATGTGACAACAACCATTCTCTTCAACACGGTCGGCGTGATCATCGCTTCCCTTGGTCATATGGATCTGAGGTCTGCGGTGCTTGGGATCTTCAAACTGCCGATCATGTACGGCGTACTCTTGGCAATTCTGGTCAAGGCATGGGGAATTGAACTCCCTTTGCCATTATCACGTACCATTGAAATCGCCGCCAATGGCGCGATACCCGTCATGCTCATTTTGCTTGGATTGGAATTAACCCGCATCCAATGGTCGCATAATTTCCGTGCGCTGGGCATTGGCGTGTTCGCTAAACTTTTGCTTGGTCCACTGGTGGGATTATTACTTGCGAGTCTGTTCGGTTTGGAACACACAGCGCGGCAGGGGAGTGTGTTGGAAGCCGCCATGCCCGCGGCAGTTGCAACTACGGTTGTTGCAACCGAATATCAACTGGAGCCCGCTCTTGTGACCGCCATCGTTTTTCTCGGCACGGCGCTGAGTCCGCTTACGCTCACTCCATTGCTTGTGTATTTAGCGAGGTAGCGAAATGTTGAATTCACGCAAATTTATAATACGGATGATCCTGATCGCGCTTTTTGTGGGAACCATGTCAAGGAACCACGAGCAGGTTCACGCTCAGGGAGGGATCGTGGTGGAAGATGCCAAAGTGGAGATCAATTTTGGGCGCACGATTATTTTTACAGCGAAGATAAGATCCTCGATCCCCATACAACAAGCTTCCCTGCTTTTTCGCGGCGTGAATGAGGAAGCGACACGCGTTGAGATGGTCGAGGTTGCAAGTGACGGGTCGGTGAGTTTTACGTACGATGCTTCGCTGAACGTTTTACCTCCCTTCAGTTGGGTTGTCTTCTGGTATCAAGCCACGCTGACAGATGACCAGACCTACACGAGCGCGCCGATCAGTTTTCCGTATAACGATGAGCGATTCCCCTGGCGAGAATCATCGCGGGCGAATGTGATCGTACATTGGTACGCGGGCGATGATGCCTTTGGTGCATCGGCAATGGATGCGGCGGGCGCGGGTTTGCTTGCCTTGAACGAAATCATTCCGCTCTCGCTTTCCGATCCGATCGATATTTATATTTACTCCAATGCCACTGACCTGCAAAGTACCTTATTGATTGGCGGAGAAGAATGGGTGGGCGGACAGGCCAGTCCGAAGACCGGTGTTGTGTTGGTTGCCATTGCGCCTGGTGAGAGTCAGGTTATCGAAATGGAAAACACGATCCCGCACGAATTGACGCATGTGATTTTGTACCAAGCGCTTCGTGAAAAATATTTTCTTCAGCCGAGATGGCTGCTTGAGGGGCTGGCTTCGATGGTGGAACGCTATCCAAATCCGGATTATGCGAACGCGTTGGAAATTGCGAGTCAAAATGATTCACTGCTCTCGTTTGATGACTTGTGCGCCTCTTTTCCCGCTGATGCAGGCAACGCCTATCTGGCATATGCCCAATCCCAATCATTTGTTACCTACATCCGTGATACATATGGGATTCCCGGCCTGACCAGATTGATCGAGGAATATGGCAATGGATATCCGTGTGAACTGGGTGCGACGAACGCGCTTGGCGCTCCGCTCAACCAATTGGAGGCGCGTTGGCGTGAAAACGTACTGGGGGAAGATCTTGTTGAAGTGGCGGTTCGAAATCTCTTACCATTCGTTTTACTACTGGTACTGGCGTTGCTGGTCCCATTGTGGGGTGCCATAGACCTGTTGCGTCAAAGGAGAAAACGTGGAAACAATTCCTGATGAAATACTGCGTGTGCATATTCGAGTAACTGGACGTGTACAAGGTGTGGGGTTCCGCGCGCATGTAGAGTATTATGGGCTGCAGATCGGGGTGACGGGCTGGGTGCGAAATGTCGGGCAGGACAGTGTCGAAACGATCGCCGAAGGTGCCCGCCACCGAATTGAAAAATTTGTCGAATTGGTAAAGCAAGGTCCGCGCGCCTCGCGGGTGGATGAAGCTTGTGTGGAATATGAACCTGTGACAGGGGAGTTTAATGGGTTTGACGTGAAAAGAAGTGTGTAGGATATCGATGTTCAGAGACCAGGTGAAGCCCAATCCTCTTTTCTTTACGACACCCATTTCCCCTGTCCGATCTCACCATGTGATCAAGCACATCCACATCCAATAGCTTTCCCGCCTGTACGGATGGCTCGCCGCTGGAATGGTTATACACAACAATAATTCCAGACGCGTTCGTTCGGACCGCGTCCTTGAATAATTCCCCGACCCTCACCTGCGAAGAGTTGACCGAACCCTTGTAAATCTCCACAATTTCCAATACGTGGTTTCTTCTGTCCAATAGAATCACGCGAAAATGTTCCTGCTCCAATGCAGACATCTCATACGGCACAAGCGAAGCCGCATCCGACGGACTATTAATGGATACGCCTTCACCCATTGCATGTTGTTGCATCAGTTCCTTGATCGGCGTACGGTGCAGCCCGCTAATGCCACTGAATTTTTTACAAGCGTTGACCCACTTCCACGGCGTTCTCCCCCTTCACTCCCACGCGCAATAAAATGGCGATCAACTCGGCATTGGTCAATGCTTGCGGACCGAGTAACAATAACCGCTCACGTGGTCGGTCTGATTCGTGCAGGTCGGCGATGCGGTAAACAGGTTTTGTGTTGGGTTCTGTCATGGCTTTTCCCTATTGCGATTTATGTGGTTTTACAACAATTCCATCCTGTTATAGGATACCGCGATTAATAAAAAACGCACTTTGATATTCCATGAGGATCTCTTCAAGTATTATGAGTAATTTATTCAACAAGCGGTAGAATTGAATACACTCTATGTGAAGATTATTTTTTCAGGCCAAGCCTGCGAGCAGAGAATTTAATCCATGCAAAAAAAAACTATTTCTGATTTCTTAATCCCGACCTTGTTGGTAGTTGACGGTCTGATATGTGTCTTGATGGCAGTGTTCGCATACGAAATCGGGGTTGACCCGAATATCACCTGGGGACGCACACGTTATTTTTTGATCTTGTTGGGTACGCTGCTCATTTTTAGTTCTCTTATTTTGAATTATTTCAAAAGAAAAAATAGCTTTCTTGAATTAGCGATTAGATCTGAAAATGTAAAGACTGTTTTTCTGGTTGGGCATTTATGGATTTTGATCTTTGTTATATACGCCTGGTTTATTACTTTTGGCAATTTCACTACATGGAATCATTCAACCCAGTATTACACGCAATTGGCAGATGCGTTTGGGAAAGGACACCTTTATGTAGACCGGTCACCGGGGCAGGCCATGTTGGAGGCACAGGATCCCTACAGCCCGATAACCAGACCTTCTTTCTCGGATGAGATTTGGGATCTGTCGCTTTACAAGGAGAAATTGTATTTGTATTGGGGGCCAGTTCCTGCAATATTAATTACACCGATCCAATTATTGGTCGATAAAAAGATCGCGGATATTTTTATCGTTTACTTCTTTTCCGCAGGATTGCTGATTTTTAATTCCCTGATCATTTTTAAATTAAGGCGAATATTTTTCCCAAATATAACAATATGGAATGCCATTGTTTGTATTCCACTTATCGGTTTGATCCTGCCAATTCTTTGGTCGGTAAATATTCCTGATGTGTATGAAGCGGCCATCGGTGCCGGTCAATTCTTCTTGATCGGCGGGGTATATTTTATTCTGTCAGCTTTCGAAAATGACTCATCCATTGATAAATGGAAACTTTTTTGGGCGGGTTTTTTCTGGGCTTGTTCAGTTGGCTCCAGGGCGATCAACACATTTTCCGTGATATTTTTTGCGGCATTTGTAGTATTTTGGATCGTAAGGAATCTGCCCAGACCCATAAACTGGATCAAGATTCCGCAGTTGATCGCTCCGCTTTTTATTCCATTGATGATCGGCGCAGTTGCCATAGGATGGTACAACTGGGCGCGTTTCGATTCCCCGCTTGAATTCGGATTGCGTTATCAGATTACTATTTTCAACTTAAATAAACAAATGGGATTGGTATTTCAACCGGATTATTTTCTTCCAAATCTATATGGATATGTATTCCAGCCCTTTGAATTTATTGCCCGATTTCCATTCATTCAACCGATAAATGGCTCCGGTATCCTGAATAGGTTAAATATAACGCCGCCGTATCTATATGCAGCCGGGAGAGTAACCGGCCTGTTATTTTGTGCGCCATTCCTTATATTAAGTCTGGTCCATTTATTTTCCGATCACAAAAATACTTTGCCTGACCGTACCAAATCACACAATTTTCCCATTTATCTTCTGCTTGGGTCATTTTTAATTGGTTTTCTCACCATCTTATTTTATTTCTTTGGTCAAATGCGTTTTCTTGTGGATATCATTTCCCAGATCACGCTTCTTGCTGTCATGGGATATTGGAAGTTGATCTTAAGAAGCCAAACATCAAATTCCAAAGCGGCAAAATATTTTGTTGGCCTGTCCAATTTGCTTATAGTGTTATCAATTTGTATAAGCTTTTTGCTTGCTTTTTCCAGTGAGACGAATCGAATGGAAAAATTGAATCCGCGCTTGATCGAAAAAATTAATAATGTTTTGACCCTGCCAGAGTAATATTTCATTGATTAAGATGTGAACAGGTGAGGCAATTGCCTCACCTGTAATTTTTTATCGAATGGATGTTCCCGTTCCCAACATCGTTACGGTCGCGGACCAGGTCCACCGCCGGGCAGACCACCGCCTCCGCCGGGTAATCCGCCGCCACTACCTGGCAGACCACCGCCAGCGCCGGGGCTGGGGCGTGAGCCCAGGGAAGATTCAAATTGACCGATGTTTCCGCGCGCCTGTGGCATTTGTCCGCGGGCGAGTTGAGTGGTGATCTCGTCAAACTTGCCTGAGAATTGGGTCAGGTCTGGACCGCCGCCAACTCCGCCAAAACTCGTGAAGCCCGCCTGTGTATTTTTGCCAAGCTGCGCAAGATTGGTCAACTCATCCATGCTTAGTTTATTATCGCCCATGGCTGTGTTTGCAAAATCAACGAAATCAAAAGCAGATTGTAGAGCGGCGGCTTTGTCAGCCGGAATATTGTTCGGCTGGATCTGTGAAAGCTGATCCACGCGTCCTTGTTGCTCTGCCTGCAAAACGGAGATCATATCCTGTGCCTGGGTCTGCAATTCCTGCGCGTTGGTCTGCGCCTGCTGGGCGGCAGCTTCAAGCTGGGCAATGGATTCTTCCGCGACAGCCAGACCCTGTTCAAGTGTGCCGCTGATCTCCTGCAGGGATGAGTCAATAGATGTGAGCGTGTCATTCAGTTGGGCAAGCTCTGTTTCGATCGAGTTCAACTCTGTGATCATTTCAGTTGCCAGGTCTGAGTACAGAGAGTAATACTCAGCCATTAGATCTTCGGCATATTCCACATAATAATCAGCGTAGTAATAGTAATCGTAGACGTAAACAACTTCTTCGGTAGTGACCGCGTCGTCTGTTGTCGTGGTTGTGACTGCCGTTGTGGCTTGTTCGGTGGCAGATATTGCTTGAGCGACTGCCTCATCGATCAGCGCGGCCAATTCCTCTTCGGTGAGAGCAACATATTCAATCGCAGGTCCCGGGGTGGGAGTGGCAGGCATAGCAGTCAGGGTAGTGGAGTTCACGGTCGCCTGGGCAAGCGCTTCTGCTTGTTGAGTTCCCGCCACGGCAGTACTGACGGTATCAGGCGCGGTTGTGGCTGGCGTCTGCGTTCCACAAGCGAGCAGCATACTGGCTAATACAAGTGTGCTCAAAACAGTTCGTAGCGTTGATTTCATTTATGTTCCTCCAATTATTTTTTTGATTGTTGTTTTTTCACGTGAATACGTGTTTCAGTTTTTTTTATTTATCTTTACATATCATACAGCGCGCCTCCCTATTATCAACTTAACATTTTTGTTTGGCCGCAACGTAATACTCGGACTGGGTTTTGCGGGCGCTTCCTGGACGGGCATAAAACTCCATCTGCGTGACATCATTGCCAGGGCTGCCATCGCTTCGGTCATGGCAAAATGCTCGCCGATGCAAACCCGGTTCCCGCCGCCGAATGGGAAGTACGCATATCGGGGAAAAATAACATTCTCGATTTCGTACCAACGCGCTGGGCGAAATTGATGCGGATCTTCATAGAAGCGCGCATCGTGATGCGTTACCCATTGGCTGACAAGGACAGTCGAACCTGCGGCAATATGTTGTCCACCAATCTCACAATCCTGTACAGCCTGACGGCCTATTGCCCACGCGGGCGGACGCAGCCGTAAAGTCTCTTTGATGATGGTGCGTGTGTAGGGCAGGTTTTGAAGATCCTCCCCGTGTGGAAAACGGTCACCAAGCACATGATCGACTTCTCCCTGAAGTTTTGCCTGAACTTGCGGATGGTGTGCAAGCATATCCAAACACCAGGTCAAAAGAAGCGCAGTTGTTTCGTGACCCGCCAGCAAAAAGGTCAGGGTATGCGCGTGGATCTGTTCATTCGTAAATTGCGCCTCACAGTTTTCCTTCAGGATGTGGATCAGCGCATTCTTTGCTTTTTCAGAGCGCGGATTTTTTGACAGAGATTCAGTCACTTCACGCAGGTCTGCATTCGCTTTTTTGAACCCGGGCAACAATCTCCGCAGCACATCTGGAACTGGAAGCTGGGTCAGCGGAAAGAGTTTTGTCAGCGTTCCCATTGATTTATTGACCCGTTCTACAGCGCCTTCAGGAGCGTTGCCAAAGAATGACCAAAGAGCGATGTTCAACGTAAGGCGCATCATTTCATCGGACATATCTATGCTCGCGCCATCCCGCCATGGTGACATCTGCCTAAATGTGTTTTCGTTCATTATGGGCAGGTATTCTTCCACGCGTTGATGATAGAACGCGGGTTGTAACATGTGCCGGTGAGCGCGGTGTTCGTTGCCTTCGCTGGTTAACAGACCGTCGCCTAAAATAATGCGTGCGCGTTGCAGACTCTGTCCTTTAATAAAATTGTTCTGTTGTTTTACCAATACCTGCTCGATGAAATCAGGATGGCTGAGAAGGAACAGGTCACGTTTGCGCAGTTTTACACGGGCAATATCGCCCTGATCCTGCGCAAGGTGAGTCAACGCCTCAAGCGGGTTGCGGAGCATATTCCACATAAACCCGAAATTGGCTGTTTTTTCATTAGGCAGGTCGAGGACTAATTTTGTATCCATTGGTTTTCTCCGTGTTCAATGGCCAAAGGATACTCGCGCTCCACGGTTATGTCCCCCCGCTGGGGTGGGGAATTGTTTCCCCTCGTTCGTAGGTAAAAAAAACAGGCCGCGTTTAAAACGTGACCTGTGCAGGGTGATGTAAAAATTCCCGGTATTTCACAACTCTTCGGGCTTGACCAACCCAAAGCGGACAGCCATCAGTGCCGCCTGGGTTCTGTCGTTCACTCCCAGCTTTGCGAACAGGTCGCTGACATAGCCCTTGACCGTCATCTCCGTCAAAAATAATTGCGAGGCGATCTCTTTATTGCTCATGCTTTTTGCGATCAATTTCAAGATGTCGCGCTCGCGTTCAGTTAATGATTCGAACGGGTCGTCAGGCATGGGAGCGCGTGCCATTAACCTGCGCGCGATTTCAGGATGCAGCTGCGGCTTTCCTTGCGCTGCCCCGCGAATAGCCGACACAAGCTCATCGCCATTCATTTCTTTTAATAAAAATCCACTTGCTCCTGCGCGCAAGGCAGCGTACACATGCGCGTCATCGCTAAAGGTGGTCAGGATCAGAACAGGCAGCGCGGGAAATTCAACACGCAATTGCTTGAGCGCGTCCACACCGTCCATTTCTGGCATTTGCATATCCATCAGGACGATATCGGGTTTGTGTTTTTTGATCAGCGACAAAACCTGTGAGCCGTTCTCTGCATCAGCCGCAACCTGCATGTCCTTTTCTGCTTCGATCGTCATTCGCAACCCACGACGCACAATTTGATGATCATCTGCGATCAATATTCTTAACATCATGACCTCGGCAAAGGTAGTACAAAAAAAATGGATGTTCCAATTCCAATTTCCGACTCGATCTTGAATTCCCCGCCGAGAGCCAGCACCCGTTCGCGCATGCCGCGCAGGCCGTAATGCCCGGACAGTGTCACGCCTGGCTCAAAGCCAAATCCATCGTCACGAACGGTCACACGCAATGCAGAATCTTTTTTCACTTCAACTTTCGCTGTTCGGCTCCCGCTGTGCTTGATCACATTTTGCAGCGCTTCACGTAAAACCCACAGGGCTTCTTCTGCGATCGGTTTTGGGATGATGACTCCTGCTGGTATCTCCAGCCCAGTGGAGAGAAGCGGACCTCCCTCCGGGCCGCTTTGACGGGAGAGCGCATCACACAACCCGCGAATTGATCCTGAGAGATCGGCATTCACTTCTCCTTCGGCATTTCTTAGTTGATCGAGGAGCAGACGCATTTCCTTGAGGATGTTTCCAGCCATGGTTTCCAGTTCAGCCAGTTGACCCTTGAACGAATCTGGCGCGGCGGCTTTTAATCCGCGTGCCATCAGGTTCATGCCAAAAATGCTTTGTGTGACCGAGTCGTGCAGGTCGCGCGCAATGCGCTGGCGTTCTTCATACGCGGCAAGGGCTTTTTGGCCGGTAATGGCTTTTGTTGTTTGTTCTTGAACCCGCGCCTCAAGATTTTTATTTAACTCATAAAGAGATTCGTACGCATTAGAGTAAGCCAGTGCCAGCGCAGCTTGTCCCATCAATGCGCTCAGGCGATTGCGTTCCTCAGAGTCGTAGGCAGGTCCAGCGCGGCGTGCTCCCAGCCAATAGCCGCCGACCGGGACGCTGCCCGCGACGAGGCGCGTGCTCCATGCAGGGGAGAGGTGCGCGGGCGCGACATCTGGCTCGGGAAATAATTTCAACGCGCCCCACTCCGCGCCGATTTGGTTCGGGAAAATATCATTGAGCAGATGCATGATCTCTTCGCGCCTGTTCGCGCGGCCAAGCAGATATTGCATCGAATGGATCGCCGATTGGAATTTTAATCTGTCAGGGTATAAAAGTTTATCAAGCCAACCCTGTATCCATTTGCGGGCCGGCTCAAAGAGCAGGGCGGAGATGAATAAACTAATGACGGGTGCCATCGGGCGGGAGGTAATCGAATCGGTAAAAAGGGAGGTAATGCTTGAGGTCAGGAACAGGTATAAAGTTAAGAGCAGAAGCGAGACCAGCCCATAAACCAGGGTCCGCCGCAGGATGCGGTCAATTCCAAAAAGGTCATGCCGCAGGATGGCGTAGGCGATCCCAATGGGAATGAACAATTGAAAGATCAGTAAAAGTTCATAATGGAAAATATCCAGCCCAAAGGCGAGTGTCAGCGGACGCAACCAGAGTGGAACTTCCGCAAGGATCATGCTGAACATGACCACGCGCGCGCGCTGGGCATCCAATTGATTCTCCGGGTTTGGATCGCGCGCGATCATGAATAAATTGCGAATGAAGAAAAAGATAACGACTGTGAACCATAGGAAAAGCAGGGAGATGGTCAGGATGCGCTGCCAGGGGCGGGAGCTGAGCAGGAATGGTATGAACAGAAAGATCGAAAGCGCGTAGCTGTATGCGATGACTCGGGCGGGTACGTTCGTGGGGCGCGGAAAACGCGCGCTGACATGTATGGCCATTGGCAGCAAGATCGCGGCGTTTGCAAGGCGTAAAAATAAATAGATATTGATGAATTGATATAACGGTTTGCCAGGCTGAAGAAGCGGGAGGTCTTTTAATTCAAATGGGACCAGAATGAAAAAGGCAAAAACAATTGCAAAACATGCGACCAATGTGTGGTTGTTCTGCGGTTTGATGAGCGCCGGCGCGAGACCTGAAATCAAGATAAGGATGGCAACCGCGGCAGAAAAGAGGGTTGCCATATTTTGCGTGGATTGACCTGTTGCTTGGACTGCCCAACTGAAAGCTGCGATCTCAATTGCGAGGACCGCTAAAATTGGGAGGAAGAGCAGGATCTGTTTCTTCATGATGCGAGATGTTGATCTATAATTTTTTCATAAAGTGTATCAGGCGTTCCACTTCGTTGTACCCCATGTTCAGGTGTGCGCGGATACTGGGTTCATTATCCAGCCAGGTGTCTGAAGCCGCTTCTGTGCAGCCTTTTGCGCGCATCCAATCTTCGGCTGCCTGGGTCATCATCCCTGCAATTCTTTGTCCGCGATACTCATCCTGCACATACCACCCTTCAATATATCCAACTGGACTGGTCGAGCATCCCTCCGCATAATCTCTGAGCCGCGCTTCGGTCAAGCCGATCGGTCTGTCACCATCACATCCAAAGATGACCAGGTAATTATCGTCAGCAAGGAGAGCGTCCATATCAAAGGTCATATAGTGATCAGGCACATCCGGCCAGATGCCTTTGCGCATGCGAAACCATTCAGCTTTGTCTTCCTGTGTAACGCGGCGAATTGTGATCTCCATGGCTCTCCTAAAATAAAAAAAGACCCTAAAGGTTCAAAACCTTTAGGGTCTTAAGTATAAACCTATTCCCCGCCGCGTTTGGCGAGACGATGATCGAGCATCAGGATGGCTGTGCCGCGGTCTTCGATCAGTTTCAAATTCGAGACGATCTCAGCGGCATTCTTCTCCTCTTCCACCTGTTCACTAATGAACCATTGCAGCATGATCTGGGTGGGGTAATCCTTCTCTTTGAGCGCCAGTTCATACAGCGTGTAGATCGAAGCTGTCACCATGGCCTCGTGCGCGGCGACTTCCTCCGCCAATTCCAGCGTGGACTTCCATTCGGTTTTGGGAGCATCAATGGCTTTGAGTGTAACTCTTCCGCCGCGTTCCACCATGTAATCATAGAACTTCATGGCATGTTCACGCTCTTCAGCTTCCTGAATGCGCATCCAATGCGCAAAGCCGGGCAGGTTCTTCTCTTCAAGAAATGCCGCCATCGAGAGGTACAAATATGAGGAATATAATTCCTTGTTGATCTGGTCATTCATTGCGTCTTGCAGTGATTTATTAATCATAGGTTCTCCTTTTTTATTGGATTATAAATTCAAATTATTAACCATTTGTTAGACTCTGTATATCTTCCAGGAACTCCCGCTTTGATTCTCTTCCACCAGCTGCGCCCCTAATTTTTCAAGCAGACGGCGTGAAGCGGGATTTGTGACATGGGTCGCGGTCACACACTGACACTCAGCCTGATTCAGCGCCCAAGCCGCCAGCACGCGGACAGCTTCGCTCATCAATCCCCGCCCCTGATAGGCTGGGCTGATCCCGTACCCGATCTCAACCGAGCCTGTTGCATCAGGCGACCCTTTGAATCCGATCAATCCCACGCCGATACTTTCTTCCCTGAGAACGATCAACCAATAAGTGAACCACTCATGCTGAGATGGATCTGCGCTCTCCATCTTTTTTATTTTCATGTTCAAAGCGCGGATCACATTTTTATCGATCACATCGTTCGCAACGGCACAACCAAGTTCATGCTCCAATATAGACAGATCATTCAGGCAAAGTTCAAGTTGATGTTGACTCAGCGCCTGCAAAATCAGGCGGGCAGATTCAACCCCTTGCATACTGAATACACCTACTCGCCGAACACAAACAGATCGCTGAGAGACTCGCGGTTGATGTTATGGCGAATGGCATCCGCGAAGACATGCCCGACCGAAAGCACTGTGAGCTTGGGGTGTATTTTTTCAGGCGGCATATGAACTGTGTCAGTGGTGATGATCTCAGTAATTTGAGGAACAACTGCCAGCCGTTCAAGACCATTGCGGCTGAACACTCCGTGCGTGCAAACCACCTTAATATCCTCAATGCCTTGCTCGATAAGCACTCGGCTTATTTCCAGGATCGAGCCGCCCGTGGCGATCTCATCGTCATAGATCAACGCGCGCTTATGTCCCTTAACCTGATTGCCCACCAAACCGCTGATGATCACTTCGGTATCTGAAACCCGTTCTTTATTCCCTGCGGCGACGGGTAACCCGAGAGTCTTGGCAAACCGTGCCGCAGATTTTGCCTGACCCATATCTGGGGCGACAATGATGGCTCCGCTAAGATCCAGGCTTTCCAGATAATCCTTGAAAACCATGCGGCTGCTTAGCGGGTCTGTGGGAACTCCAAAAAAACCATGCACTTGCGGCGAATGGAACATCATGCTCATCACATGCGTGGCGCCGGCTGTTTTCAGCAGATCCGCGACCAGACGGGCGGTGATCGAAATGCGGGGCGCATCCTTTTTGTCTGAACGCCCAAAGGAATAGTAGGGAATGATGGCGTGGATCTCGGATGCGGCTGCTCCGCGGGCAATATCGATCATCATCAGCAGTTCCATCAAATGATCATTGACCGGCTGAGAAAGAGATTGCACGATATACACACGGCGGTAGCGCACACTGGCTCCGAGCTGGATGTATAAATTGTCATTGCTGAAGCGCGTGATTTTAGTTGATTCGAGGGGCACGCCTAGGTGTGATGCGATCTTTCCCGCCAGCGGAATATTCGAACTTCCGCTAAAAAAGCGTACCTTTCCAGCGGGAATTGGTGCTTTTGTCATGTTGCCTCTATGTTTGAAAATGAAATATCGCTGAAGTAGCGATATTTATATACCACGTAATTTCACAAGTGTGTTTTAAAATTTAATCCCTATCCGCGCTTCTCCAGCCAATTCAACAACTTCTTTGCAGACCAGCAATTGATCACATCATCTTTGGTCAGCCAGGCGCGCCTTGCAGTGGCAACGCCATAAAATAGGTTATCGAAATCCGCTTCAGAATGCGAGTCAGTGTTGATGGTGATGGGAATGCCCAACTCCTTTGCGCGGCGCGCATACATATCGTCCAGGTCGAGGCGGGATGGGTGGGCGTTGATCTCCAGCGCCACGCCGGTTTCAGCGGCAGCATTGAGTACGGCTTCCATATCCAGATCCGCGCCTTCCCGGTCTGGGATCAACCTGCCGGTCGGATGTCCGATGATATCCACGTGCGGATTGCGAATGGCGTTGATCGTGCGTTGTGTGACCTTCTCGCGCGGCTGGCGCAGCCCTGTGTGCATGGATGCAACGACAAGGTCGAGCGTCGCAAGAAATTCATCGGGATAATCCAGCGTGCCGTCGGCTTTGATCTCGACTTCACTGGCGTGCAAGACCAGGATTTTATCGCCAAGCTGTTTTTGTATCTTTTTAATTTCCGCAGCCTGTTTTTTGTGATCTTCCATGCTCAATCCGCCCGTGACGCCAAGGCTGACAGAATGATCTGTGAATGCGATAATTTTCATTCCGCGTCGTGCGGCGGCTTGCGCCATTTCCAGCATGGATAACTTTCCATCGCTCCATGTCGAATGAGTTTGCAGGTCTGCTTTGACATCCTTCACTTCAATTAACTTCGGAAGTTTATTTGCTTTCGCGGCCTGTACCTCGCCATGATCTTCGCGTAGTTCGGGCGGAATCCACGGCAAGCCGAGCGTTTCGTAAACTTCCTCTTCGGTGGCGCAAAAGATCTCCTCATTCGCTTTTGTAAATGAATGTTCGGATAACGACAACCCTTTTGCAAGCGCGATCTGTCTTAACTGAACATTATGGTCTTTCGAGCCGGTCGCATATTGCAAGGCTGTCCCGAATTTTTCTGGCGCATGCACCCAGACCTGCGCGCGCACGCCGTCTGTAAATTCAATGCTGGATTTTGTCTCGCCTTTTCCAAGCACACGACTCACACCAGGCAGATTGATGAACGCTTCCATCACAGCTGACGAATCTTGGGATGCCACCAAAATATCCAGGTCTCCAACTGTGGAGCGCATCCTTCTTAAACTGCCAGCTGGTTCCGCCGCGACGACTCCCTTCACTCTTTTGAGAGTCGCAATGATCTCGTGTGCCAGCGGATATGCGCGTCCCAGGGGAATCCGCCCGGAACGTCTTGCGAGAGCTGAGATCCCTTCAAGGATCGCCGCTTCTGATTTTGTGCCCATGCCTGGCAGGTCGCGCAACTGTCCGTTTTTTGCGGCAGATTCCAACTCAGAAAGCGCCGTGATGTTTAATGTCTTCCAGATCAACGCGATCTTTTTCGGTCCGAGTCCCGTGACCTGCAGCCAATCTGCCAAACTGGCAGGTACTTCCTGGTTAAGTTTCTCTAAAAATTCCAATTTGCCTGTGGTGAGCAGCTCGTCAATTTTTTCCGCAATGGCTTTGCCCACCCCGGGGATCTCGCGCAGTTTGCCTTCCTTCCAGTATTCGCTGGCCTCGCGTCCGAGCGTCATTAAATTTTCAGATGCCTTGCGATAGGCGAGGATGACATAAATGACTTCGCCCTTGATCTCGGATAGATTGGCGATCAGGGTGAATGTGTCTGCGAGCTGGCGGTTGTTCATCATAACGATAATCCTTTCTCCATTGATAAATTATACGTGTAAAACCTGTCTCTCCCCAAACTTCGGAAGTCTTTAAAGATTTCCGAAGTTTGGGGTTGCTGATATGATTGCGCGTAATGTTGCAAGCTGATCGTTTCTCAAAATATATACTTGTTTTATTCATGGTCATCAGCGCTGCGCTGGGATTGTTGCGATTTAATTCTCTGCAACTGGGTGCTTCGTACGATGACGCTCATTACATTATTCTGGCAGAGAGTCTGTCCAGTGGGGAAGGGTATGAGTTGATCAACTTCCCCAGACCGCAGATCGAGCGAGCATTTCCGCCCGGTTGGCCGATATTACTTGCGCCATTGACATCCGTTTTCCCGGGCAATTATCGCGTTCTCAAGGTCTATACATTAATTATCTGGCTGATATCTCTTTTATTAATATACAAACTTTTTATGAAGAAGGTCGAATCCCCGTATCTTGAAATAATTTTCGGACTACTTGCGCTTAATCCTTTATTAGTGGGGATGTCCGTCACAGTCATGTCTGAGTCTTCTTATTTGCTATTTTCCTTGATCACACTGGTTCTTTTCGATTCGCAGAACGATAGACCAAATTACTGGCTTGTCATTCTGATCGCTTTGGCAGCTTTATTTACTCAATTGATCCGCACAATCGGGATTTCTATTTTTTTCGCATTGTTCCTATATTTGCTATTTTCACGCCGAATTAAAGAAAGTGCAATTACATTTGGAGTATTTTCTTTTGGAGCTCTGTTCCAATTTTGGTTAAATCTCAGAAACGGCGGATCCGTGATTTCAGCCGGGTATGAATCTCAAGTATTCAATGGCTCGATCCTGGAGAAGATCGGACAGATGTGGACCAACTTGCTTGGCTATCTTAACGAGACGATAGCAGGTGGATTGATCCCTGTATTTGGAGAAAGGGTTACATACATTTTAGGTTCAGCTATTCCGTGGATGGCCAATACAGGGATTTTGCTTTTGGTCATTCTAGGGGTTCTGATCTCTTGGAAGAGAGTTAAATTATTCGATGTGTATGTGTTGATTTATCTTGTTGCTATTCTAGCCTTTTGGAATCCCAAAGTAGGCAGCGTCAAGGTGCGTTTCTTAATTCCGATGATTCCATTTTTGTATTTTTATCTAATAGGGGGGATGAAGTGGATATTTGAACGGGTTACAAAAAATCATTTAATTACCGCGCGATTGGTGTTTGGAGTTGCGGTGGCGGTTACTTTATCCCTGGTGGCGCGCAATGTTCAGGATTGGCTGAATCCGGTCAACTTGCAGATGACAGACTTGTCTATTGGAACAGATTGGATCGCAGAGAACGCCCCGAAAGATGCGATTGTCATGGTTAATGAACCTGTACCTGCTTATGTGCAGGCACACAGAAAAACAGTGGGGTACCCCAGGGATCTGCAAAACATCGAGAATTATGTAGTTAATCAGGGTATCGACTACATCGTTATTTCGCCTTTACTCCAGACACCTAGAAGCACAATTCTGGATGAAGGTGTCGAAAAACAGCTTTTGCCGATTTTGAATAGTGCCCCTGGAAAATACACTCTTGTGTATCGCAGCGATGAACATAATGTCACTGTGTATCGAGTTGTGAATTGATATTATTTGACTGACAGCCATACACCCAGCAATACAACAGACAATCCGATGACCCGGGTACCGTCAATCGGCCTGACGCTTGCTCCCAGCAATCCAAAATGATCCAGGATGGTGCCGATAACCAGCTGGCCTGCCAGGAGAATGATTAAGGCGGTCGCCACTCCAATGCGGGGAATCATGTAGCTCATGGAAAAAATAACCACGAGACCGAAAACTCCCGCTGCTAAAGCGTACCAGGGAACACTGCGCCAGTTCCCAAGTTTTCCGCCGCCAAAATAAATTAGTGGAACTAACGCTGCCAGCGCGCCGCCGATATGCACAATGAAAACACTTTCCATCACTCCAAGTCGTTGTGTGATCATGCTCGACAGGGGCGCTTGTACCCCAACCGCCATTCCACCAAGCAAGCCAATGAAAATAATGATCAATACCGTTTGCATGTTTGTCTCTTTTGATTAATTGCCGAACTGCGAGATCACGCCTGCGATCAATATAATTTGACCTATGTGATACGCGCCGATGTTATAGATGCGTCCATGTTGAATGGGAGCTACAAACTTATTCCACGCTAGAATAATGTCTGATATATAGAACAGGAACGCACCGCCGCTGACCAATAACGCTTCAGACGCGCCCCAAGTGATGTCCATTAACTTTATCATCGCTGACAATAACATGAACGAAATGACTGTGCTGTAAATAATGATCGGCATTCGCATGTGCGCCTGACCTTTTGAGGCAAGCGCATCCAAAATGCGGCGAATGATGCGTGCCCCGCCGAGACTGACCATGACTGCAAAGACGATTCCCCAGACTGAAAAATCAGGCATTGGGATGTTGAATCCGATCACATACGCAAGGTGCGCCAGAAGAAACGCGGCCAATCCAAAGATAAAGAAGCGATCGAGCGAGAACATCAATAAAATATCCCCGGCTAGTGAAAAGATTATTCCCAACCCGAACCAAAGTGAAGCTCCTTTCAATCCAGTGGAGGTGAACAACCAAATGAAAAGGATGACCATGACAGCGGGTTTTGCAACCCATTCTAATTTCAGCCAGCGTTTCCATAAAGCCAGTGATTCGAGTGCGGCAAAAAGAATTGCGAATAAAAGAAAAATATTAATGTTCATCTCCTTGTCTGTTATCGTACCATCTATCAATTTCTATTAACGCAAAATACTTTCCAATTTTTATGCAAGATTTTCATCGATAAGGATATTTTTTACGCCTACAACGGAGATTTTGCCGCGACGCCTGCATTGCGCGGATATTTTGGCGGAGTGGCTGCAACTTTTTCTGCAAGAACGAGAAAACGGTCATCCGCGATTCCGGGCAAATTAACAGGGATCAACTTTTTTAATTTTCCACCCAATAGCTTCATCCCTTGTTCAGCAGACTGCGCTTCAGCAGGCCCACTTTCACCTTTTTGTGCCAGAATTGTCCCGCCGATCTTTACCAGCGGCAGTAGGTATTCACTAAGTACATTGAGATTGGCCACTGCGCGCGCGACTGCCCAATCATACATCTCGCGATGTTCGTGCTTTTGCCCAAGCTCTTCTGCCCGGGCTTGAATGACGGATACGCCCTCAAGGCCCAGTTCGCGGACAATGTGCTGGCAGAACATGATTTTTTTCCCGACAGACTCCACCAATGTCAACTGCATGGCGGGGTACAGTATTTTTAAAGGAATGCCCGGGAAACCAGCGCCAGTTCCCACATCTATAAGGCGAAGCGGGGGAGTGGCTTTCCATGCCAGTACACACGAAAAAGAGTCCAAAAAATGTTTAGTGCGAATCGACTCCACGTCTCGTATGGCGGTGAGGTTGAATTTTTGATTCCACTCCATCAATTCCCGCTCGTAGGTGATGAGCGCTGTGATTTGCCGTGTTGTTAAATGAATATTGAAGAGGGAGAGCGCCTCACGCGTCAGGTTTTCCATGGAAGTGATTATACCTAACGAGCGATTGCTTCAGGAAAAAACTATTCAAGTAAAAAAGAGGCCGCCAGCGGCGGCCTCTTTTTTACTTACCATTTACTTCTTTTCCACAGAAGCTTCCTGCGGCTGTTCATTTCTGGCTTTGTTGCCGCGCAGCTTGCGGAAGAGTTTTCGCGCGCCAAGGAATATCAGGTACAACGGGATGCCCACAATGATCCATACTGGCAGCGTGTAGATCACAAAGCGGATGATAAATTCAGTGAAGTCTTTCAGGAAATTGATCAGATCTTGGACTGCTTCAAGCGCCACACCTTTGGGTTCCCATTTGCCGATAACAACAGGTTGAATGGTTTCTTCGGCGATAATGCGAACGCTAATGGCTGAGAGCGCGGCAGCTTCTTCGTAGTATTTGATCTGTCCCTTTACCAGCTCGATCTGTTCACGATAGTAGACGAGTTGATTGAAAACATTAACCACATCTTCAGTCTCTGTGGCTGTCTTCAAGATATCATCCAATTGCGCCTCGGCGGCTTCCAGGTTCTTCAAGCGTGATTGCAGGTCTACATATTCAGCAGTGACATCTTGGCCTGAGATATTTTCAGTTTGAACCTCAACTGTATCTTTCTTGATCTGTTCCAGTACGCCGTCTAATTTTTCAGACGGCACGCGGATGACGATCTGCGCTTCGGGGACTTCAATATAATCGCTTGTGTAGCTCTGATATAAATTTGAGGAGACTACAAATCCACCCATTTGCTCAGCCAATATCTGAATGTTCTTCATGCGCCCTTCCACATCCGCGACAACAATGGCAAGGTCTGCATTTTTGATGACGATACGTTCCACCGCCGATGCCGAAACTCCCGAGGCGGTGTTTGACACAGTTTGTTCTGCCGACCTCGCTTCTGGTGCGCTGGCAGGCATCAGTTCGTCTTGTGCTCCAGCAGGGGCGCCGCCCATTTCCGGGGAAATGCTATAAAAATCTGCCGGAGCCTCTGTTGCCGCTGCTGTTCCGCATGCGGTAAGGATCAAAGCGGCAACCAGGATCAAACCAAATGACATTATGTTTTTCATGACTTCTTCTCCTTTGATTTCTCTACACACTGGACGAACCTTATAGAGAAATAGTTCCTGCTTTTATATTCCAAGCTACCAGCCATCGGAGAGGCGCACGGCGTGTTTCTCAGGCAAGCCTGATTCTCGAATGCGCTGCTGAACCTCGGCGATGTTGTATTCCACACGACGAGGAGTCCAGGTGCGATCCTCAGTTTCATAGATGGCATACGCGGCGCGCGGATCACGGTCCCGCGGTTGGCCGACTGAACCTGGATTCAAGATCAACCTTGGTTTAAGTGAGATTAATTTTTCGGGCTGCGTTTGTTCAAGAGTCACACGGTCATTTTTTTCATTTAAGGCGAACAGACATTGAATATGAGAATGCCCCACAAAACACCACGGGGTGCTGAAGTGGTCAAAGTTGGTGCGTGCCGATACGGAGTTCAGAATATATTCCCACAAAGGTTCGCGCGGGCTTCCGTGGGCGAGCGTGGCGTCGCCGCACACTTTTGCGTTTGATGATAAAGCGCGCATAAAGTCCATATTGCTCGCGGACAGAACTTTTTCATGATAGATCAGCGCGCGTCGCGCGTCGCCGTTAAATGACTCAAATGGCATTCTGCCGATGACCGCCACATCATGATTCCCAAGGATACAGGTTAGGTTTGGAATATCACTCACTTCCTCAACCACTGCATTCGGGTCGGGACCGTAGCCGACAAGGTCTCCAAGGCACCAAGTCTCATCCACCTGTCCAGCATCTTCCAACACCGCCTTAAGGGCGGTGTAGTTCGCGTGAATATCTGATACGACCAAAACGCGCATGTTTACTCCAGCAATCTTGAGGTGTGTTCAATGATCTTTTCCGCCACTTCCATTTTACTCAGCAATGGCAAAGTTTCTGTCGTTCCGGACGCGAACAATAACGTTACGCGATTATTATCCACTGCGAATCCGGCGTCTTTTGCGGAGATGTCGTTGGCGGCGATGAGGTCCAATTTTTTGGATGTTAACTTTTCGGATGCATTCTCAAGCAGGTCGCGGTTCTCCGCCGCAAACCCGACCACGACTTTGAAACGCTTCTTTTCTGAGTTTGAGCCTGCCACTGTTTTAAGAATATCAGGAGCAGCTTCGAGTTCGATCTGTGGAATACCGTCGCGCTTTTTTAATTTGTCTTTAGCGATATGGGTCGGGCGGAAATCTGCCCCAGCTGCCGCCATGATCAGGACGTCCGCTGATTCACCCATTACTGCATCCAGCATGTTCTGCACACTATTTACATTTATCACGCGTGCGCCTACAGGCGGCGGTAGTGCCGTCGGCGCAGTGATCAGGCATACCTCTGCGCCTGAATCGAGCGCGGCTTGAGCGAGAGCATATCCCTGTTTGCCAGACGAGTGATTTGAAATGACACGCACCGGGTCAATTGATTCCTGAGTCCCGCCCGCGGTGACAACGACTTTTTTTCCCGCTAATTTTCCATTTCTGCCAAGAATGATTCGAATATGCCCCAGGATCTCCGCAGGTTCAATCATTCTGCCTTTGCCAGTTAATCCAGAGGCTAGATGACCTTCCGCTGGGCCGACGATGATCGCTCCGCCTGCTTTTAATTTTGCAATATTTTCCTGCGTAGTGGGGTGGTAGAACATACCACCGTCCATTGCAGGGGCGATCACCAATGGACATTCAGCAGCCAGGGCTGTTACTGTGAGCAAGTTATCTGCGAGCCCGTGCGCGAGCTTTGCAAGGGTGTGAGCCGTGCACGGCGCAATGACAAGCAAATCCGCTGATTTGCCGAAACTGACGTGCAGCACATGGGCTTCGTTTCCCCACAGGTCACTGTCAATGTAAGCGCGGCGGCCGGTTACTGATTGAAATGTAAGTGGTGTTACAAATTTTTCGCCCGCGCCTGTCAGGATCACATCCACTTGTGAGCCTGACTGTGCTAGCTTGGAAGCGAGGTCAGCGGCTTTGTATCCCGCAATGGAACCTGTCACGCCGAGCAGTATGTGTTTTTCAGTGAATACGGACATGCTGTTAATTATACTTCCACCTCACTATTAAATTGCCCCTTGACGCATCTGAAGTACAAGCATAGAATAGCGCCCAATATGCTTAAGTCCAGTCGTTGGTTTGCGTTTTACTTTTATTACGGTTTCCAGGATCTGGTTGCCGTTGGTGGCGCTTAAGTAGACAGAATATAAGTCTGTATGCAAAAAGAGCGAGACCACACGGTCTTGCTCTTTTTTGTTTACCCTCACCCCATCCCTCTCCTTTTTTGAGACAGGGATCTTAAGGAGCGATCAATGTCAATTCGTGGCATCCGTGGTGCAACAACTGTATCGGCAGATGAACCTGAATTAATTCTCGAAGCCACACGGGAATTATTGGAGGCTATTTTGAATGCCAACGCCGGCATGAGCCCCGAAGATGTAGGCAGCGCGCTATTCACTGTGACCGATGACCTCGCTTCCACCTTCCCGGCGCAGGCGGCGCGGCAAATGGGTTGGAGTCTTGTCCCGATGACCTGTGCGCGCGAAATTCCCGTCCCAGGAAGTTTGCCCAAAGTGATCCGCGTGCTTGTTCACTGGAATACAGAAAAGCGCCAGAATGAGATCACTCACGTATATTTGCGGGATGCAGTGAAACTAAGACCAGATTTGGTCGCGGCACAGTGAGAAGAAAACAGTAAACAAGGAGAAATCACCATGATGATCATAATGAAAGCCAACGCCACGCCGCAGGAAGTGGAAGCGGTGATCGCGCAAATTAAAGGAATGGGACTTGCCGTCCATCTTTCGCAGGGCGTCGAAGCCACAATTATCGGCGCGATCGGCGAAACGCACAGCATTCCCATGGAACGTTTCGAAGGTTTGGATGGCGTGGATATTGTCCAGCGCATCACCCAGCCTTACAAACTTGCCTCGCGCCAGTTTCATCCCGAAGATTCGGTGATCCCTTTGAGTGGATTCGCTGTCGGCGGGAATGAGATCGCTGTCATTGCGGGACCGTGTTCAGTGGAGAGTCGCTCACAGATAATAGAAACAGCCATCGCTGTGAAAGAAGCGGGCGCGTCCGCTTTGCGCGGGGGAGTGTTCAAGCCGCGCACATCACCTTACGCATTTCAAGGTCTGGGTGAGGAAGGCCTCGAGCTTCTCGCCGAAGCACGCCAGATAACAGGTTTACCCATCGTTGTGGAAATCATGTCACAGGTGCAATTGGATATGATGGTGAAATATGTGGATGTGTTTCAAATAGGTGCGCGTAACATGCAGAATTTCAATTTGTTGCGTGCCATTGGCGAGACTCGCACTGCTGTTCTACTTAAGCGCGGACTCTCCGCCACCATCGAAGAATTACTTATGTCTGCCGAATATATTTTGGCCGGGGGAAATCAACGTGTGATGTTGTGCGAGCGCGGCATTCGGACTTTTGAAACATCCACACGCAACACAACCGATATCAATGCTGTTCCCGTTCTAAAGCATTTAACACACCTGCCCATTATTCTTGACCCAAGCCATTCCACAGGTCACGCGGATTATGTCGCCGCCATTGCGCGCGCAGGCATTGCCGCGGGGGCGGACGGACTCATCATAGAAGTCCACCCTGACCCAGCCAAGGCAGTCTCCGATGGCAAGCAATCTCTCAAGCCAGAAAAATTTGCCGAGATGGTCAAGCAGGTTGGCCAAATTGCCCAAATCATGGGCCGCAGACTTGCAACTACTCAGGGAAGTGTTCAACCATTGAAACAAGGTTGGGCATAAAGAGCAGTGATCAGTAAAAAGTAAAAGCGTGATGTGAAAAGCAAAAAACGCATTCGCAATACGTTTTATTTATCTTTCATAATTCATATTTCATCCTTAAGGAGTTCCACTATGATGATCATCATGCACCCAGGTGCGCCCCGCGAACAAATTGACGCAGTTATTGCCGAGATCGAAAAACAAAAATTAACATCCCATCCCATCTTTGGGGTGGAGCAAACCATTATTGGCGCGGTCGGTGACGGTCACTACGTTGCCAAGGAAATCTTCGAAGCCTTCCCAGGTGTGATGGAAGTCCAGCGTATTTCCAAACCGTATAAACTCGCCTCACGTCAATTCCACGAACAGGATTCTGTTTTTCAGCTTGACGGTTTCTCCATTGGTGGCATTGAAATCCCGATCATTGCAGGTCCATGCTCAGTTGAGTCCCGCGCGCAAATTCTCGAGATCGCGCAGGCAGTTAAGGAAGGCGGCGCAAACGCGTTGCGCGGCGGCGTCTTTAAGCCGCGTACATCACCGTATGCATTTCAGGGTCTTGGTGAAGAGGGCCTCGAATATATGGTCGAGGCCCGCGAAAAAACAGGTCTGCCTCTGGTTGTCGAAGTGATGGCTGTTTCGCAAATTGAAATGATGACCAAGTATGTGGATGTCTTTCAACTTGGCGCGCGGAACATGCAAAACTTTAATTTGCTGCGCGCCATCGGCGAAACCCGCACGCCTGTACTCTTCAAGCGCGGTATGTCCGCCACCATCGAAGAAATGTTGATGGCGAGTGAATACATCATCAGTGGCGGCAACACACGCGTCATGTTGTGCGAACGCGGCATCCGCACTTTTGAAACCGCCACGCGCAATACCACTGATATCAATGCTGTTCCTGTTCTCAAGAAACTTACACATCTGCCCGTCATCATTGATCCAAGTCACTCCACAGGTGACTCAGCATTTGTTTCCGCTGTTGCAAAGGCAGGCGTTGCCGCAGGTGCTGACGGCATCATCGTCGAGGTTCATCAAGATCCCGCACATGCCATCTCAGATGGCAAGCAATCTCTCACCCCTGAGGCATTTGCCAAAATGGTGAAGCAGGTCAAAGCGGTGGCAGAAGCGGTTGATCGTCGTCTCGTCGTCTCTCAACATGCAACAGCCTGACTTTAATCTCGCAGAATCAAAAATCGCGATCATCGGATTGGGATTGATGGGCGGCTCGCTCGCGTTGGGTTTACGCGGCAAATGTGCTGCGCTTTATGGGATTGATCCGCACCCCCCTACGCTCGATCTTGCTTTGTCCCAACATATTGTGGATTTTGCCGACAGTAACCCCGCCAGCCTGCTCCCTGAAGTTGACCTTGTGATCCTGTCCGCGCCTGTCCCCGCGATCTTGACTCTGCTTGAGCAGCTGCCATCGTTCACACCCAACTCTTGCATCGTAATGGACATGGGTTCTACGAAAAAGTTGATCGTTGAATCCATGTCACGCCTGCCCGGAAATTTTGACCCTATCGGCGGACATCCTATCTGCGGTAAGGAAAAACTTTCGCTGGCAAACGCTGAAAGAACTTTATATTACGCAGCGCCGTTTTTGCTGACCCCGCTGGCGAGAACATCTCAGCGAGCACTCTCCGCCGCGAATCAGATCATTGAATCTCTTGGAGCAAAAGGCAAAATCCTCGATGCTGTTGAACATGACCGCATCCTCGCATCTACGAGCCATTTACCGTTTTTGATATCTTCTGCGCTTGCACTCGCCACTTCAGAAGATGTCACATCCTTTATCGGCCCAGGTTTCAAATCGACAAGTAGATTGGCTGGCACATCTTCATCCATGATGCTGGGTGTCTTGCAATCAAACCGCGAAAATGTATTAAACGCTTTGCATGGAATGCAAAGTCAACTGACAGAGATCGAATCCGCTTTGACCTTGGAAGATTTCTCAAAACTCGAATCCATTTTGAACGAAGCACAAAGCAAATACCAGACTTTTACTCAATGAACTCTTCACTAAAAATCAACCCGATCTCACACCCGCTGAATGCGACTGTCCGCGTGCCTGGGTCAAAGTCGTTGACCAATCGCGCCTTGCTCATTGCTTCGCTTGCAAATGGGACCACGTACTTAATAAATGCTTTGTTTTCCGATGACTCCCGTTACTTTGCAAAAGCGCTGCAAACCCTCGGATTTGATGTTCAACTCGATGAGGCCAATCACTCAATGACTGTCACAGGCATGGACGGAAAAATCCCTTCAGCCAAAGCAGAACTCTTTATCGGCAACGCTGGCACTGCCGCGAGATTCCTCTCCGCGTTTCTCACCCTCGGAAATGGTGAATACATTTTGGACGGCGAGCCGCGCATGCGCGAGCGTCCAATTGGAGATTTAGTCGAAGCCTTAGAGGAGCTAGGGTGTGATATTCAACCGTTGCAGAAGACAGAAGGCGGAAAGCAGATTTGTCCGCCAGTAAAAATTACTGCGACAGGTTTGAAGGGAGGAAAGACAAAAATTGCGGGGGATATTTCATCTCAGTTTTTATCCGCTTTGCTGATGACCGCCCCTTACGCTCAATCTGCCATTGAAATCGAACTCACCACCGACTTAAACTCCAAACCTTACGTGGCCATGACCATTGCCATCATGAAAGATTTTGGCGTGGATATCCAGCGCGATCAATATTCACGTTTTACTATTCATCCTTCATCTTACTTACCACTTACCAATTACCCGATTGAATCTGACGCCTCCGCTGCTTCTTACTTCTTCGCCGCTCCCGCCATTTGCGGTGGAACGGTCAAAGTGGAAAACATCTCGCGTAAATCTGTGCAAGGTGATATCGCCTTCCTCGATGTCTTGAAGCAGATGGGATGTAAAGTTGAAGAAGCCGATAACTCAATCACTGTCTACTCTCCATCGTCCCTCCACGGAGTTGACGTGGATATGCGCGACATCCCTGATACCGCCCAAACACTTGCGGCTGTTGCGCCATTTGCTTTATCCCCAACCAGAATTCGCGGTATTGCTTCCGCGCGTGTCAAAGAGACAGACCGCGTCCATGCAACCTGCACCGAGCTTAAACGGCTTGGAGTAGAAGTCGAAGAACACGAAGATGGCATGACCATTTATCCGTGCCAAACCTTCAAACCTGCCAACGTTCAAACCTATAATGACCACCGCATGGCAATGGCATTTTCTCTTATAGGTTTGCGCTTCGACGGGGTAACTATCGAAAACCCATCCTGTGTTTCCAAGACTTTCCCTGACTTTTTTGAAGTATTGGATACCTTGCGATGATTCAACTTGGATTGATCGGTTATCCACTCGGGCATAGTTTGTCCCCAAAAATTCATGGCGCGGCATTGAAAGCATGTGGCTTGAATGGGAACTATTCATTGTTTCCAATTGCTCCTGACGATAAGCAGGGATTGAAAGATTTGCTTGGCCGCATCCGCTCTGGAGAAATAACTGGGCTAAATGTCACCATTCCCCATAAACAAAATGTGATCGAATTCATGGATGAACTCACACCAACTGCTCAAGCCATTGGTGCTGTTAATACGATTTATATGCGTGAAAATAAACTCATTGGAGAAAATACTGATGCGCTAGGATTTCTTACTGATTTGAAACGGGTTTGGAATTCATCATTCATCAATCATCATTCCGCATTGATTTTAGGCGCAGGTGGTTCAGCGCGGGCTGTTGTGTATGCTCTGCTCAATGACGGTTGGAACATTACCCTCGCCGCCCGCAGAATCGAACAAGCCCAACAACTTGCCAATCATTTGCGAAGTTGACCAATTACGACTTTCGACCTTTGACTTTCAACCTTCAACCTTCATTTTGATCGTCAACACCACACCTTTGGGAATGACCCCCAACATTGGGACCTCACCTTTGCCTAAAGATGCAATTCTTTCCAAACATACCATGATTTATGATCTGGTCTACAATCCACGCGAAACAAAATTGGTGAAAGACGCCCGTGCACAGGGATGTTCTGCTGTCACAGGACTTGGCATGTTAATTGAACAAGCCGCCCTCGCCTTTCAACTCTGGACAGGTCACACCCCGCCAAGAGATGTGCTGTTTGATGCCGTAAGCGCGACCCGACCTGATTAATTAAAACCATGGACGACCATGATGGGTCGCCCCTACTTTGTGAATGGAGAAATTATGCTTCGATTTTTAACTGCTGGAGAATCCCACGGTCCATCATTAACCACCATCCTCGATGGTCTCCCCGCTGGACTTCCCCTCACACCCGAAATTATCAACAAAGAACTTGCCCGCCGCCAGCAGGGATACGGCTCTGGTGGGCGCATGAAGATCGAGAAAGATACCGTCCAAATCCTCGGTGGTGTGATGGGCGGCGAGACCACAGGTGCGCCGATTGCATTGCTCGTGCAAAACGATGACCATGTCAAATGGAAGGGAAAAGCCATCGAGCCGATGACCGCCCCTCGCCCAGGCCACGCGGATTTAACAGGCGCGGTCAAATATGGATACAAAGATCTACGCCCTGCGTTGGAACGCGCTTCTGCCCGCGAAACTACCATGCGTGTCGCAGCTGGTGCGGTATGCAAACATTTTCTTGCGCAGTTTGGGATAATCGTCGGAGGGTATGTCTCATCCATTGGTGAAGTGCAAACTGATTTCGGCGACATGCCTTTTGAAGAACGCTTCGCCCGCGCTGAAGAATCCGATGTGCGCTGCCCCGTTGAATCCTCTGCAAAAAAAATGCGTGATGAAATCGAAAAGACCATTCATGGCAAAAACACTCTCGGTGGTGTGCTTGAAATCGTTGCACTCAATGTCCCTGTTGGCCTGGGAAGTTTTGTCCAATGGGATCGCCGTCTCGAAGCCAAACTCGCACTCGCCATTATGTCTGTGCAAGCCATTAAAGGCGTGGAAGTTGGCGATGCATTTGAAAATGCAAAACGAATCGGTACCGAAGCCCACGATGCAATGTCTCTTGCCTCGTCACTCGTTACTCGTCACTCGAATCGAGCAGGCGGTATCGAAGGGGGAATCAGCAATGGGCAGCCGATCATCATCCGCGCCGCGATGAAGCCGATCGCCACCACGCTTCTTCCCCAGCCGACAGTTGATCTGGCGTCAGGGACAGAATCTCCCACCAAATATGAACGCTCCGATTTCTGCCCCGTGCCGCGTGCCGTGCCAATTTTGGAATCAATGGTTGCTTTCGTTTTAGCAGATGCGCTCCTCGAAAAACTCGGTGGTGACTCGCTCAACGAAATGAAGCCGCGCTTCGAATCCTTGCGTAAAGCCACCCTCGAAGACCTGCCGATGGATAACGTCTCGCATATTTTTTGGGAATGAGAAGTAAACATCCCCTATTCATCATTCATTCTTTTCACTATGACTCACATCTTCCTCTACGGCCCTCCTGGGACTGGCAAATCCACAGTCGGAAAAAAACTTGCCCATAATCTCAAACTTCCCTTCATTGATCTTGACCGCGTCATTGAAACAAATGCAGGGATGCCTATTTCGCAAATCATGGAACAGCAAGGCGAGCTTACTTTTCGTGATCTTGAATCTACAGCGTTGAGAAATTTGTTGAATGAAAAAGAAAGCGTGTTTGCCTTGGGTGGCGGCGCTTTGTTGCGTGATGAGAATCGTAATATCGCTGAAAGCAATGGCAAGGTTCTACTTCTGATGGCGGAGTTGTCTACTTTGCTCGAACGATTGCATTATGAGGCTGGAAATCGTCCTTTGCTGGCTGGTGACTTGCACGAGAAGTTAACCTCTTTGTTGTCAAAGCGCGCAGAACATTACAATTCTTTCCCCATGCTGATCCATGTGGATGGAAAAACTGCCGAGCAAAATGCCCACCATGCGCAAGTTGTGTTGGGACGACATCATCTCTCCGCGATGGGCGAGTACGATGCAATCGTAGGTCAGGTTTCCAACCTGGCAAACTTCCCCATGCAAAACCCCATCCTTGTCACCGATGAGAACGTGGCGAAATTTCATCTCGAAAAGATGCAAGCCCTCTTGCAGGCGAAGGCTATCATTATCCCTGCAGGTGAAGAGCATAAAAACCTTGAAACCATCTCTCGTATGTGGAAAGCCTTTCTCGAAAACGGATTGGATCGTAAAAGCACAGTCATTGCCCTTGGCGGCGGTGTGATCAGTGACATGGCGGGATTTGCTTCATCAACTTATATGCGCGGAATTAATTGGGTTGGTGTGCCAACAACTTTGCTTTCCATGGTGGACGCGTCCCTTGGCGGGAAGACGGGCTTTGACTTGCCCGAAGGAAAGAATTTGATCGGTGCTTTTTACCCACCAAAGTTGGTGTTGGCTGATCCGCAATTGCTTGGTACATTGCCCGAAGCGGAGTTGATCTCTGGCATGGCGGAAGTGGTCAAGCATGGAATTATTTCTGACCCTGAATTATTCAATTTATGTTTACGTGGATTGGATTGGGTGAAAGCCAATCTCGAAGAAGTTGTCAAACGCGCGATGGCGGTCAAGATCAAAGTCATTGAGGAGGACCCGTACGAAAAGGGAATCCGCGCGGCGTTGAATTTGGGACATACGGTTGGGCACGCGGTGGAACTTGTCAGCAAGTTTAAACTGCGGCATGGAGAGGCGATTGCTATTGGCACAGTGGCTGAGGCGAAGTATGCTGCCCGTGTAGGGCTGGCAGGCGACGGGTTGGTAGAGGCGGTGACTCAGTCGTTCAAGTCGCTGGGACTACCAGTTCAAATCCCTGAAGCCATGCCGCGTGAAGAAATCATCCGCGCGATGCGGGTGGATAAAAAGAAGAATGTGAAAGCCATTCGCTTTGCTTTGCCTGTTGAGATCGGCAAGGTGGAGTTGGTGGAGGTGACTGACTTGGAATCGGTATTGGAGTGAATATGAAAATTTTACTTTTGCACGGTCCGAATTTAAATTTGCTTGGTACTCGTGAGCCAGAAATCTATGGCGCGATGACTTTGGATGATATTAACGAAAAGATGATCGCGCTGGGAAAAGAACTTGGCACGGAAATAAAATGTCTGCAATCGAATCATGAAGGCGCGTTGATTGATGCGTTGCACGATGCGCGGACTTGGGCGAGCGGTGTGGTATTTAATCCTGGCGGGTACACTCACACTTCTGTTGCGCTGCGTGATGCGATTTCCGCAATTGTGATTCCTGTGATCGAGGTTCATCTTTCAAATGTGTATGCGCGCGAGGAGTTTCGGCATACATCTTTTGTTTCGGCGGTGTGTAAGGGGAAGGTCAGCGGGTTTGGCTGGCGTTCGTATGAATTGGGGTTGCGCGGGCTCATTGATATAATCAACGCGTGAACACTCAAACCATACAAACTGCTGAACCTTTTTTCCTGCCTGGTAATCGTACAGGCATTTTGCTTATTCATGGATTCACCGGCACGCCCAAGGAAATGCGCTGGATGGGGGAATACCTTAATCGTGAACTTGGTTTCACCTGTCTCGGTGTGAGACTGGCGGGACACGCAACCCGCCCCAAGGATATGGTTCGTTCGCGCTGGACCGATTGGACTGCTTCTGTTGAAGATGGTTACAATCTCCTGCGGGGTGTAACGGATCGGATCTATTTCGTTGGACTTTCGATGGGCGGGGCATTGTCTTTGCTGATGTCCACAAAACTGGATGTGAGAGGGGTGTTAACCATTTCCGCGCCGTATGAGATCCCAGATGAACATCCCGCGTGGCAAATTCAACTCTATAGCTATTTCAAAACATATCTTCCAAAGACCAAGGGCGAGCCTGGCACAGGCTGGTTTGACAAGGAAGCCTATCAGGAACATATCTCATATCCTTTGAATCCGATCCGCTCGGCGGCGGAGTTGAAGCTTTTGCTGGATAAGATGCATGCGGCTTTGCCTAAAATAACCGTGCCTGTGATGCTGATCCATTCAAAAGATGATGCGTATGTGCTGCCTGAGAATATGGAGAAGATTTACGAACGTCTGGTGAATGCATCAGACAAGACCAAGCTATACGTGACTGGATCAGGTCATGTTGTTACGCGTGATGCGGCTCGCCATCAGGTGTTTGAAACTGCCGGAAAATTTATCCAGCGGGTGGAGAGTCGAATTGAATCGTAATTTGTTTTTCGTGGCGGCGGCTTTATTCCTGTGGGGATTTGGCGAAGGGATGTTCTTTAATTTTGTGCCGATCTATCTTGACCTGCAATTTCTTTTAAGTAAATCTGAGATCGGATTGATCCTCGGCGCTTTTGGTTTTTTCATGGCGATCACGCATATCCCTGCGGGGCATCTTGCTGATCGAATCGGGCGCAGACCGCTGCTGGTTGGCGCGTGGGTACTTGGATTGGTTTCTACATTGACCATGGGCATTGCTCTGAAACTGCCGCTTTTTCTGGTCGGCCTGTTTGCTTACGGGTTGACGGCTTTTGTCTCATCCCCTTTGGGTAGTTATGTGACTGCTGCGCGTGGGAAGTGGCCTGTGGGAACTGTGCTCTCGCTCACCACTGCGACCTTTGGCATGGGCATGGTGCTGGGACCTGTTACAGGCGGATGGATTGGTGACCATTACGGCATGCGCATGAGTTTTTATGTTGCCGCAGTTGTGTTTGTTTTTTCAAATATTTTTATGTACTTTATTGAAAGTCAGCCAATCGACCATCATGACCCGGATGATCCTCCGCCGAGCCTGAGGAGCAACAAACAATTTATCACGCTCATCGGGGTGCTTGCATTTGCCATTTTTTCAATGTACATCGCACAGCCGCTCACTCCGAATTTCCTTGAAGGGGTGCGCGGACTTTCCCTGAGCCAGACTGGCTTGATCTTTACAGCGGGTGCCTTGGGAAACTCACTGCTGGCCATCACGTTCAGCCGTGCCAACCCCCGCCGCGGATATTTATTTACTCAGGCTTTGGTGATCCTGTTCGCTTTGTTAATTTGGAAAGGTACGTCTCTGCCTGCTTTCGCCTTGGGATATTTCCTGTTGGGCGGATTCCGCGCAAGCCGTCCGATGGCAATGGCGCAGGCGCGCGAGCTTGTGCATGAATCGCAAATGGGGGTGACCTATGGCATCATGGAAACTGTCAGCGCGATCATCTTTATTCTCACACCGCCAATCGCTGGTTTTTTGTTTGAACGTGACCCGATGATCCTTTATCCGCTTGCGGTTGGGTTGATCATGGTTTCGATCGTTGTAAGTTATATGTTTTTACCCCGGAAGGTGAGCCATGCTTGAAATAGTATCCTTTACTTTGGGTCCTGCCCAAACGAACGCCTATCTTGTTGCTGATGCTGAAACTAAAGAAGCGGCTGTCATTGACCCCTCATGGGATGGACATCTCATCCTCAAAACTGCTCAAGATCGCGGCTGGCGGATCGGTCATCTTTGGTACACGCACGCGCATTTCGATCATATCGGTGGTGCGGCGGCGATCGCGGATGCGTTGAATCCACTTCCGCATGTGGCACTGCATCCAGATGACCATGTCCTCTGGCGTGCGGGCGGGGGCGGCGCACTCTATGGCTTTGATATTGACCCCGGTCCCGAACCGACGATCGATTTTGTGCATGGCATGACTCTCAAACTTGGCTCGAACGAATTTGAGGTCCGGCACACCCCTGGGCATACGCGCGGACTTTGCGTTTTATATGTTGCCAAAGATGGTATTTGCTTCTGCGGTGACCTGATCTTCAAAGACAGCGTTGGCCGAACAGATCTGCCCGGGGGGGATTGGGCTGCATTGGAAAATAGTATCCGCACACAAATTTTTACAATGCCCAATGAAACCCTTTTGTTGTCAGGCCACGGTTCTGAAACAACGGTGGGGCATGAGAAGAAACATAATCCATTCGTGGGAATCAAGTAATTCCACTATATTCACAAAATGTAAGGAGATGAAAATGAAAAACCCGAATGCTCAAAACCCAAAGACAGACTCATCATCTTTTGGTCCAAGAAGATCCTTCTTTTCATTAATTCCAGGCTGGCTGATTGGTTCGATTATCGCGGTCGTTGTGATCGCTGTGCTCGCCGGAATCAGCCGTTCTTTCTGGTATTTTGAAGTAATCGAGAATGATCAGGTTGGTGTACGGATCGAAGCTGGTGAGATCCAGGGTGTAGTACAGCCTGGAATTGCATATGATTTTGGCCTGTTCGTGGATCTGGTTAAGATCACGACCAGCGCTGTTGCCATTACGGTCGATGACCCCGAATTGATCACGATTGATAAGCAGCGTATTGGCTTGGAAGTCACTGCTGATGTGTTTCGTCCGCGCGAAGCTGATATTGTTATCTCGAATTATTCACGCTATCGAAATATTTATTTGAACGATGAATCTCTTCAGCAACGCATGACCGCTTTTACTTTGCAAGCCATGAAGGTTTGTGTAGGTGATAAGAAATTTGATGAAGCTGTCATTGGGTCCGGGCGCGACGATCTGCGGGCATGCATCGATGATGAGCTGGGCGGTTTGGCTGAACCGCTGGGATTGGAAGTCCGCAACGTAGCCGTGCCGCAAATTTCCATATCACCCGAAGTGCAGGCTGGGTTGGATGCCATTGTGCAAAGCCGCTTGGCCACTGAAAAAGCAAAACAGGACGCAGAAAAGGCCAAACAGGAAGCCATTGCCCAACAAGCTGTAGAAGAAGGCCGCATTCGTGTAGAACAATCCAAACTGCAGGAAGAGGCAAGGCAGCAGGCTATTTTGCAGGATATCAAGCGCCAGCAGTTGGAAGCCGAACTTGCCGTGATCGAGCAGGAAAAAATTAATACGCAAGTCCAATTGGAATTAATCGCACTCCAGCAAAAAGTCGCAGATCAACAGGCTTTGGTCGATATCGCCAAGGAATTGGCTCTGGCTGAACTTTACAGGAATTCCCCGGCATTTGTTTCCTTGCAAATTGCGCTGGCAAATTCGGCGGCAATCAAGGATACCGATAAACTTATATTTACTCCGGATGGCGTCTTCCCAAATTTAATTTTTTCGAACGGCACCCTGCCGACATTCAATGTAAATCCATAATGCTGTTATGAAACGCGCGGTTAGCATCAGTCTTGGAAGCTCAAGTCGCGATAAAAGTGTGCGGGTGAACCTTAATGGGCAGGAGATCCTTGTTGAGCGCATTGGCACAGATGGCGACATCGAGAAGGCGCGCCGCATGTATCTGGATTTGGACGGAAAAGTGGATGCATTTGGCGTAGGCGGCGTGGATCTTTATCTTCGTTTGGATGAAAAAGAATACCCGCTTCACGCCGCGCTCAAGCTTGTCTCTGGTATCAAGCAGACTCCGCTCTGTGATGGTCGTGGACTTAAGCACACCCTAGAGCGGCGTGTGTTTCAACTGGCAAAATCTCAACTGGGAGATGTCCACTTTAAGCAGGCATTTGTCCCCGTGGCAGTGGATCGATCTGGTCTGGCTGAAGCAGTTGCCGAGGTCGCGGATAGAACTGTGTTCGGTGATTTGATGGTTGCCCTGGGAGTTCCAATTCCCATTTATGGTATCCCCGCCTTCAAACGAGTCGCGCGAGTCATGCTGCCGATTGTCAGTCATTTCCCGATGAACATGATCTTCTATGGCAGTGACGGCGCGGAACAAGAACCGAAGTACACGAAATACTTTAATGAGTCTGACTTGATCGCCGGTGATTTTCTTTTTATGCGGAAATACATGCCGATGGATCTGTCTGGAAAAACTGTTGTGACGAACACTACTACGGAAGAAAATATCGATCTGCTAAGGTCTCGCGGCGTGAAAATATTGATCACCACTACGCCGCGTTTCGATGGCCGTTCTTTTGGTACAAATATGAACGAAGCCATGCTCGTGGCGTATGCGGGTATGGGGAGAAGATTGACGGATGACGAATTGAATGAATTTATTGATGAATTAATGCTTTACCCAACAGTGATTCAATTTTAAGCCCCCCCGACTCAAAGGCGGGAGCGCCTAACCTTCCCGCCTTTGAGTTTAACTTTTATTCAACCAGATCGAGATATTTCAATCCTGTGCCTGTGTTGAATAGAACAACTCGTTCATCAGGTTGTATCCATTTTTGCATGACAAGTTCCTTCAAAGCCGCTAATGTTGCGGCTCCTTCCGGAGCCGCGAAGATGCCTTCCTGCACGGCAAGCTCTTTTTGTGCTTTGATGATGGAAGCGTCACTGACCGCAACCGCTGTCCCTGCACTCTCGCGGATATTTGCAAGAATGAGACGGTCTGCGAAACTTTTTGGCACGCGCAGACCAGACGCCATTGTTTGCGCGCCTGTCCAAAACTCACAAGATGATGCGCCTGAGTTGAAAGCTTTTATCACCGGCGCACAGCCTTCCGCCTGCACCGAGACCATGCGCGGACGTTTGGTCTTCTCCAGCCAGCCAAGTTCTTCAAGTTCATTGAATGCCTTCCACATGCCGACCAGACCTGTGCCTCCCCCGGTTGGGTAGATGATGACATCAGGCAATGTCCAGTTGAAGGCTTCTGCCAGTTCGTATCCCATAATCTTTTTGCCTTCCATGCGGTAGGGTTCCTTAAATGTGGAAAGATCGAACCAGCCTTCGGCACGGGCTTTTTCGCCGGCTAATTTTGCAGCGTCGCTGATGAGTCCATCTACCAGGATGACTTCCGCGCCGACGATGCGGCTTTCGATCATGTTTGCCGAGGGTGTATCTCTGGGCATGTAGATAAGCGATCTCATCCCGGCGCGCGCGGCATAGGCGGCCATCGCTCCGCCGGCATTGCCTGCGGTGGGGATGATGACCTTGTTGATTCCCAGTTCTTTGGCTTTGGATACCGCCGCTGAAAGTCCACGTGCCTTGAACGAACCGGTTGGGTTGGTGCTTTCATCTTTTACAAAGAGATTGGAAAGACCAAGCGTGTTTCCAATGCGGGGGAGTGGTAATAAGCCTGTATCGCCTTCGCCCAAGGTGACCATATTTTGCGGTTCGCGCACCGGCAGTAGTTCTTGCCAGCGCCACATGCCCTTTGGACGTTTGGTAATTTCATCCCGATCCAAATGCTCTCTTGCAGCATTTAGATAGTAATTGGAAATAAGCGCTGAATTACAGTCCGTACAGAATGTTTGAACTGTTTCTGCGGAATAGGATTTTCCGCAGTTTGAGCAGGTGAGATTCGTGAGATAGGATGTTTTCATAGATCCTCCATAGCCAACTCTAGCACAGTGATTTTTTAATAAAAAACATCGCTCAAGATGCAATGGTGATTTTAGCATCTTGAGCGATGGGGAAGTTCATTGCTTTAATTTTTTAATGTTTACTTGGCGTATTCAGTGGAGCGTGTTTCGCGGATAACGGTCACGCGGATCTGACCTGGATATTGCATGGTCTCTTCGATCTTTTTCGCAATGTCACGAGCCAATCTTGCGGAGGATAGGTCGTCAATTTGATCGGGTTTGACGAGAATGCGGACTTCGCGTCCCGCCTGAATGGCGAAGGCTTGTTGTACGCCGTCAAATGACATGGACATTTCTTCGAGTGAGCGGATGCGTTTGATGTAGGCTTCGAGATCTTCGCGGCGGGCACCGGGACGGGCGCCGGAGATCGCGTCTGCTGCTTCAGCGATGACCGCTTCAACAGTATCCTGATCAATTTCATGGTGGTGCGAAGCGATCGCATTCACTACAACAGGGTTGACGCCATAGCGTTTGCAGAATTCCGCGCCCAGGCCTGCGTGCGTGCCATCCTGATTATGATCCATGGCTTTGCCAATATCATGCAGGAAACCGCCTTGCTTGGATAGCTCGATGTTCGCGCCAAGTTCTGCGGCGAGAATGCCAGCCAGCTTGGAAACTTCGACTGCATGGGCAAGCTGATTCTGTCCATACGATGTGCGGAACTTCAGACGCCCCATCATACGCAGGACTTCGATATGCAAGCCGGTCACATTGGCTTCGTATGCGGCCTGTTCACCTGCTTCATTGATGATCTTTTCAACCGCCTTGGTCTCATCTTCCACGATCTTTTCAATATGTGCGGGATGGATGCGTCCATCGAGAATTAACTTGGATAACGCGCGGCGGCCAATTTCACGGCGCACCGAGTCAAAGCAGGAGACGGTCACAGAATCGGGAGTATCGTCCACGATCACATCCACGCCAGCTGCCTGTTCGAAGGCTTTGATATTGCGTCCGTTGCGGCCGACGATGCGTCCCTTCATTTCTTCGCTTGGCAGCGTCACAACGGCGCGAGTGACTTCAGCCACATGTTCAGATGCCACACGCTGGATCGCGTCTGCGATCAACTTGCGGGCGCGTTTTTCGCCTTCTTCGCGTGCTTCCGCTTCGATCTGGCGGATGATGCGCGCCATATCGCCGCGAGCTTCTTTTTCAACCGAAGCGAACAATTCCTTGCGCGCTTCATCCTGGGTCATGTTGGCGACTTGCTCAAGTTTTTTTGCTTGATCTTCGTACAGTTTGTCAATTTCATTGGCGCGCTTGTCAACTTGTGATTGGCGCTTATTCAATGTTGCTTCGCGTTGTTCGATCTTGTCGAAGCGGCTGTCAAGTTCGCCGCGGCGTTTGTCAAGCCGCTCAGTTTCGCGGTTCAACTCTATGCGGCGTTCCTTCATTTCTGATTCTGCCGCCTGAATGATCTTGGTCGCGCTTTCACGCGAACCGCTTTCGATCAAACGCGCCTGTGACGTTGCGGCTTTTAAAATATCGTCGGCTTTTTCCTGCTTCGCTTTGGCGGCGATATCAGCTTGATAGCGGTGGAAAAAATATCCTGCGGCAACGCCTATGATCAGCGTTATAAAATCAATAAGTAAAACTAAAATAGGATTCATGGTATGTCCTCGTCTTCGTATTGTTGTGCATCAAGGCGTGTTTCGTTCCATATTCTGGTGACGATGGGCGCGATGGTGGAATATGAGAATCCACGACGGGCAAGGAATTCGCTCAACTTCTTACGAAACTCGTTCCACTCCTGACCTTTGAATCGGGCCGCTCGTTTCAGGCCTGCTTCGTAGGCGAGGGCATCTTCGTCCACTTCGGACAGGGATGCCTGGATTGCTTCATTGTTGAGTCCCTTTTGGCGTAATTCGATCTCCAATGCTCGTTTGCTGCGCGGGCGGAATGTACTTCGATTTTCCACCCACATTTGGGCAAATTGATTGTCATCCGCAAGCCTGGACCTTTTGAGTCGTTCAAGAGTTTCCTCTACGATCTCGTCTGGGATTTCATGCTTGCGTAAGTTCTGTCTTATTTCCTTTTCTGAACGGGCGCGATAACTAAGATAGAGCAGTGCTTGTTGATAGGCGCGTTCGCGTGTATCGTCTGCCTGCAATTTGCCTATCTTTTCTTCGCTGAGTACATCTCCCGTTTTTAGCCATGCGGCTGTGATGCGTGCCAGCCCGAAAGCGAACTCTCCATCGAGGAAAATATTCACCCGATCGGGTTTGTGCTTTTGTGCTGTGATGGCGGTTATCTTTTTCATTAACATTAAGTAAACAGCCAAGGCCTCCGACGGAATCGGCCCTGGCTGTTGAAAATGTCTGGGTTGGCTGAGTCAACTCACAGTCGCTTAAGAGGCGAGAGGAGATAGTTCAAAACGTAAATGACGGTTTACATCATCTACAGCACAGAATTTCAGGTGAAGCCTGTTGAATGTTCTCAAAAAATATCCCTGATAGACTTCACAAATTAACTCCCATTTATTGGGGGAGGAGCGTGCACCATTTTCCAGTTAGTTTCAAGCCAAGCCGTACGCGGCGAAAGTTTCGTAATGAAATCCCGAAGGATTATTTGAATTATACATTAATTTTTGCGCATAGGGGGAAACCTAATCAAAAAATTCGTGACAAATGGAACTAGGTGAATCTGACAGGTTGTGCAATAATTCGGAGGATTTGTACGATTTCTGTCTATTTCAATGGAGGCTGTATGGCTAAGATCACACGTGAAGATGCGCTTGAATATCATCGTCTAAAGGGTAAGCCTGGCAAGATCGCAGTTGTGCCGACCAAACCGATGGATACGCAGAGAGATTTGAGTTTGGCGTATTCGCCTGGCGTGGCGGAACCTGTTTTGGATATCGAGAAAAACCCTGATGACGCCTATGAATACACGTCCAAAGGCAATTTAGTGGCGGTTGTGTCCAATGGTACAGCGATCCTGGGTCTTGGCGACCGCGGTGCCCTGGCAAGCAAGCCTGTTATGGAAGGCAAAGGGGTGTTATTTAAAAAATTTGCGGATATTGATGTTTTTGACATTGAATTGGATTCCCACGACCCGGATGAGATCATCAAGGTAGTGGCCGCGATCTCTCCGACCTTTGGCGGGATCAATCTCGAAGATATCAAAGCCCCCGAATGTTTCTACATCGAAGAAGAACTCAAGAAGATGCTGAATATTCCCGTCTTCCACGACGATCAGCACGGCACTGCGATCATTTCATCTGCGGCTTTGGCAAATGCTTTGGAGATTGTCGGCAAGCGGCATGATGAGATCAACATTGTTATTTCCGGCGCGGGCGCTTCGGCCATCTCTTGCGCGGAACTGGCGATCAGTTGGGGTGTGAAGCGCGAAAATATCATGCTCGTGGATACGAAGGGTGTTGTCTATAAAGGACGCAAGGAAGGTATGAACAAGTACAAGGACCTTCTTGCAGTGGACGATAAAGGACACCGTACCCTGTCCGATGCAGTTCAAGGCGCGGATGTGTTCTACGGCCTTTCTGTGGCGAATGTATTAACGCCCGAGATGGTCAAGACCATGGCGGCTGACCCGATCATCTTTGCGATGGCGAATCCCGACCCCGAGATCAAGCCTGAGTTGGCAAAGGCGGCCCGCAAGGACGTGATCATCGCGACAGGTCGTTCTGATTATGCAAACCAGGTGAACAATGTGCTTGGCTTCCCATACATCTTCCGCGGTGCTTTGGATGTGCGCGCAAGGCAGATCAACGAAGAGATGAAGTTCGCTGCCTCCCAGGCTTTGGCCGCGCTTGCCAAGGAGGATGTGCCGGATTCTGTTATCCGCGCTTATGGCGGCGAAGCGATCAAGTTTGGGCGCGAGTACATCATCCCCAAACCATTGGATCCGCGTGTCCTGCTTTGGGAAGCTCCCGCCGTTGCTGCAATGGCGATGAAGACCGGTTTTGCGCGCAAGCCCATTGACATTGACGAATACAAGGAACAGCTTGCGTACCGCCAGGGCAAGGGCGAGCGCATCCGCTACTTCTTCCAGAACAAGGCGCGATCTTCGGGCGGCACAAAACGCATCGCGTTCGCGGAAGGCGAAGAGCAGAAGATCATCCGTGCCGCGTATCAAATTCAGGAGGAAGGCATTGCCACTCCTGTTTTGATCGGACGTCAGGATGTGATCGAAGCACAGATTACCACCCTTGGCATGGAGTACAAACCCGAGGTGGTTGATCCCGATAAATTCGGAAAGATCGAGGCCTACGCCAAGTCCTTCTATGAGCTGCGTCAGCGCAAGGGCATGATGCTGCATGACGCGATCAAGAAAGTGCGTGACCCCAACATCCTCGGTTCATTGATGGTCAAGATGGGTGATGCGGATGCGTTTATTTCCGGTCTGACCTATGATTATCCTGATGTGATCCGTCCCGCCTTGCAGGTCCACGGCACCGCCCCCGGTGTCGCACGCGCAGCGGGTGTGTACATTATGATCTTTGAGGAAAAAGTCTTCCTCTTCACCGATGCGACTGTGAATATCGATCCGACAGCTGAAGACCTCGCGGACATCGCCGCCCTGGCAGCGGATTACGCCAAGAAGCTGGAGATAGACCCGCATGTGGCTTTCCTCTCCTTCTCGAACTTCGGTTCCACGCCGCACCCGCTTTCGAACAAGGTCCGCAAGGCTGTTGAGTTGATCAAAGCCCGCCGCCCCGACCTGCGCGTGGATGGCGAAATGCAAGCGGATACCGCTGTTGTGCCGGAAATCGGAGAAGAACGCTATCCGTTCAGCGCGGTGAAGGATGCCAATGTATTGGTATTCCCATCGCTTGAGTCAGCGAACATCGCCTACAAGCTTTTGGCTCGTCTTGGAAATGCCAAAGCCATCGGACCGATCTTGCTCGGCGTCGGCGCACCTGTACACGTCCTGCAGACTGGTGACGATGTGAATGCCATCGTTCAGATCGCTTCCGTAGCGATCATGGATGCGATGGGACGATAGTAAAAAAATAATTGATTTGAAAGCGACCTTGAGTTTTTGCTCAAGGTCGCTTTTGTTGCAGGTATAATCTCGCATCTTTATATAAGGACAATCGATGACGAATCTTGAATCCATTGCGCGCAAAATAACGACCATTCTTTTTGCTCAACAGTCCCTGGCTTCGGCGGGATTTATCGCGGCGGCAACCCTCAACTCCATTGTCGGCAAAGAACTTAGCGGCCATTCAAGCTGGGCGGGTGTTCCGTCTGCCGTGTATCTTTTGGCAGGCGCGTTTGCCGCATTTATGTGGGGCTATGTTTTTGATGCCATCGGCCGCCGCGGCGGGTTGACTGTTGGCTTGAGCATTGGCGTTCTGGGTTCGGGCATTGCGTTCTATGCCATCATGATCCACTCATTCCCGGTCTTTCTTGGCGGCATGATCCTGATGGGCGTTACAAATTCTGCGGTCCAATTAGGTCGTTTTGCGGCGGCGGAAGTCAATCGTCCCGAACATCGCGGACGCGCCATTTCCAATGTGGTCATCGGCGGGACGGTCGGCTCGGTGATCGGTCCTTTTGTGGCAGGACCCGCCGGTGCGTTGGTCAAACCTTTTACAGGTGATGAACTCGCAGGGGTCTACCTGGTATGTATGATCCTGTTTGCAATTGCGGCAGTGGTCGTTTTCTTTGGACTGCGCCCCGATCCGCGTGAGATCGGTAAAGAGGTGGCGGCAAAATTCCCGGAGGCAGTGACAGGCTCGGGCGAAGTGCGAAGCGTGCGCGAAATCCTTCGTCAACCTGCCGCGCAAGTTGCAGTGATCAGCATGGTGCTGGGACAGATGGTGATGGTGCTGGTCATGGTGATCACATCCCTGCATATGCGCGACCATGATCACATGCTCGGTGACATCTCGATCGTCATCTCTGCCCACACGGTCGGCATGTATGCCTTCTCGATCATTTCCGGGCGGCTCTCCGACCAGTGGGGGCGGGGACAGGTCATCATGGTCGGCGCGGCGACGCTTGTGATCGCCTGTGTTGCGGCAACGATCTCTCCCGATGTGCTTCCGCTGGGCGTTGCTCTATTTCTGTTGGGACTCGGTTGGAATTTTTGTTATGTGGGCGGCTCCACTCTGCTGGCCGATCAACTTTCCCCGTTGGAACGTTCGCGCACGCAGGGCTTCAGTGACCTGATGGTCGGGTCAGCTTCCGCCGTTGGGAGTTTAAGCAGCGGATTTATCTTCGCCGCATTGGGATATAACACGATGGCGTTTGTCAGCGCGGCATTCGCTGTCATTCCCCTGATCTTCGCTTCGATCTGGACCTTGAAACTGGGGCGAAAAAAATAGGCATTCTCTTAAAAAAATAGAGCGGGACCATCGTCCCGCTCTATTCAATCAACCCTTTATTTTTCCGAGCTTTTGCTGGTTTCAGCCGCAGCAGGCTTGCTTTCTGTGGATGTGGTTTCCTTCGATTCGCTTTTCTTTTCTTCCTTGTCGGCTTTCTTCATCTTGGAAGTATCGCCCGAAGGGGATTTATGATCGGTCGCGTAGAAACCTGAACCCTTAAAGATGATCTTGGTTGGGGTAATGACCTTCTTAAGCGCTTTCTTGCGGCACTCGGGGCAGGTCTTCAATGGGGTGTCTGTGAAGGATTGATGGCGTTCGAATTGGATCCCACAAGCTTCACAACGATAAGTATAGACTGGCATTTTTTCTCCTTGCATTTCTTTCCATAACAACGCTACAGATTATAGCGTGATTGGTGGGGAGGGGCAAGTCTGTGAGACCCCATGTTATAATTTTCTAATAAAAGTATCGAAAACGGAGAATTCCATGCTGAAAATAGAGATCACCTACTGCGCAGTTTGACACTATACCAATCGGGCCGTGAGCCTGGTGGACGAATTACTCAAAGAGGTCGAGCATGTGATCGAATCGGTGGCTTTAATTCCCTCGGACGGGGGCAGGTTCGAGGTCAGCGTGAACGGGGAACTGGTCTTCTCGAAATTACAGGCGAAACGTCACGCGGAAGCGGGCGAGGTTCTCACTCTCATTCATAAAATGGTTGAAGGATAAAGAATGGCGAAAAAAGGCAGAGTATTTTCGGGCGCACGCCCAACTGGGAAGCAGCATCTTGGAAATTATTTGGGCGCAATTAATAATTATGTCGCGATGCAGAATGAGTATGATTGTATCTACTGCATCGTGGATGTCCACGCGCTGACCACGGTCGAGACCACGCAGGAACTGAAACAGAATACCTTGGAAATGGCGCTGGATTGGCTCGCGGCGGGGATCCGCCCAGAAGATTCCATTGTCTTCGTTCAGTCGCATGTGCCGCAGGTGATGGAACTGCATACCTATCTTTCGATGGTGACACAGTTCGGCAAGTTGACCGATCTGCCGACTTTCAAGGAGAAAGTCCGCCAGCAGCCTGAGAATATTAATTATGGTCTGGTTGGTTATCCTGTGTTGATGACCGCGGACATCGTGCTGTACAAGACGGACATTGTCCCAGTCGGCATTGACCAGGCCCCACATATCGAATTCGCGCGCGAGATCGTGCGCTCCTTCAATTATCGCTATCATACAAAGGCGTTGGTTGAGCCACAGGTGAAACATACTGAAGTCTTGAAGGTGCTTGGCATTGACGGCAAAGATAAAATGGGCAAGAGTTTGAATAATCACATTGAACTCGCCACCACACCCGAAGCGACGGTCAAGCGTGTCAAGGAAATGGTCACTGACCCTGCTCGCCTGCGCCGCACGGACCCGGGCAACCCGGATATTTGCAACGTGTTCACCATGCACAAACTCTTCTCTCAACAAGAGGAAGTGGACATGATCAATACCGAATGCCGCAAGGCGGGTATTGGCTGTGTGGATTGCAAACTACGCTTCGCCAATAATCTGAACAAACATCTTGAGCCTTTCCGCGCCAAACGCGCAGAACTGGCGGCTGACCCAAATAAGATCCAAGATATTTTGCATGACGGTGCAAACCGTGCCCGTGCCATCGCCGAGCAGACCATGGTCGAAGTGCGCGAAGCGATGCAACTTCCATAATCTTGTAGGGGCGGGGTTACCCCGCCCCTGCCTTGAAAATTTTATGCGTTTATTGATCCAGCGAGTTTCCCAGGCAAGTGTTATGGTAGAACAAAAGACCATTTCCCAAATAGGAAATGGTCTGCTGATTTTATTAGGCATTGGTCATGGCGATGGTGAATCGCAGGCGGCCTTCCTTGCTGAAAAAGTAGCGAACCTGCGCATCTTTGAAGATGATCAAGGCAAGACCAATCTTTCGGTGTTGGATGTGAAAGGGGAAGCCATTGTCGTTTCACAATTCACCTTGTATGCTGATACCCGCAAGGGAAGACGCCCGTCATTTATTGACGCGGCATTACCCGAAGTTGCTTCTCCGTTAGTGGATCGATTTGTTGAGTTATTACGCAGTCACGGTGTGCCGACTCAAACGGGTCAGTTCGGCGCGCACATGGATGTGGAAATTCACAATAATGGACCTGTCACGATCTGGCTGGAAAAATAATTGTAATGAGATCACATCCCAACAAATTCCAACGCGGCTTGCTTACCATCTTTATGCAAAGATCGGTCACGGCAGTAATCACTCCCGTCCTTCACAGAGTGGATGGCTTTTTCTGGAAGATAAGCGCGGGGCGTTTTTTCTTTTCCAGCAAGCTTGTGGGGATACCCGCATTGCGGATCACAACGATCGGCGCAAAAAGTAAACAGCCGCGCTCTCTTGTCTTGTATGGATTTAGTGAGCATGAAAAAATCGCGTTGATCGCCTCTAACTTTGGGCAAACAAACAACCCCTCATGGTATTACAACCTCAAAGCCAACCCGAAATGTCAGGTTGAATGGAAAGGGCGATCGGCTGAATACATCGCTCATGAAGCCGCTGGTGAGGAGTACCAAAAATATTGGGACATGGCTGTGTCCTATTACAAAGGCTATGATCTTTACAAGATCCGCGCCGCTCACCGTCATATTCCTGTCATGATTTTGGTACCCGCAAAATAATTGTCAATATGAGAATTTCATGATAAAGTTGCGCTCGTAGGATGCAAGTGGCTTTTCGTTGTGGAAGTATAAAGACAATGGATCAAGGGACGACTTTGAGAAGTTTTTTTGACCGCCCGATGAAAGACATACTGCGTCACCTTATTTTTTTATTTGCTGTAGGAGGCAAAAAATGTCTGATCGTGTAATCGGTACGGTTAAATGGTTCAATGGTACTAAGGGTTTCGGCTTCATCGAACGTGAAGGCGGCCCGGATGTCTTCGTCCACTTCTCTGCCATCAAGGGCGACGGCTTCAAGAACCTTCAGGAAGGCCAGAAAGTCGAATTCACAATCGAAAAAGGCCCCAAAGGTTTACAAGCTGCTGACGTCGTAGTTCTGTAATTCTTAACCAACCAAAAAGAGTCCCGCTGAAAAGCGGGGCTCTTTTCTTTTTAGAAGATAGACAATTGACTGTTGACTATTGTTGCTGGGGATGGTCCATCATCTATGGTCAATGGTCTAAATCGCTTCTTTCGGGACCCATAGCTGGGCATCTGTTTCGACAGCCATTGCCCCAGCTGACAGCATATCCGCCGCGTCTTGTTCTGTCCACACCCCTCCCGCTCCAATGATGGGAAGCCCGATCATCCTCGCCGAGCGGACAAGATCCAACGAGCGCGGAAATAATGATCGGCCATACAGCCTGCCAGTGATCAATTTTTCGCCCTGCATCACCGCCCCGCGCGGACTTGATATGCTGATGGCCGCTGCGCCGCCTTGAATTAACTTTGGCCCCAGTGATAATACTTGTTCAGCGGGCAATGAAAATATTAACGGCAATTCCCCAACACACATTTCCAAATTCAATAGAATAATATCGTCCGATAATAATGGCGCGAAGCCAAGTTCCACCGCCATCACGTTCTCGATATTCTCAAGGCTTCTTACCATTTGCTGAGTCTCTTCGGGGCGGTCAGCCATCAGGTTGACAATGATGGGCATGTCTGCGCGGTTCCAGCGTGCGCCATGTTTTTTGATCACAGACGATAACCCGTCATTCGGCAGGCCGGTATGTAGCAGGAATCCGCCGGGGAATTCGATCACAGCCGGTTGGGCAGCCGGCAGGCGCGAGCGCAGAGAGATCGGATTCGTGATGAACGCCCCGAATGAATCCAGATCAATCCCGTTGCGCGGATCAGGCGCGAATCCCAATGATCCCGCCGCATTCATGATTGGTTTGCTAAAATAGAGGTCACGTTTCATATTGTTTTTTTTTCGTCATTGCGAGGGCGGTGTTCTTTCGCCCGAAGCAATCTCCAACATTGTCACGGAGATTGCTTCGTCGCTCCGCTCCTCGCAATGACGGGAAGTAGGAGAGTTATGCAACCCTTACAAGGAATTCGTGTGTTGGATCTAAGCCGCGTGTTGGCTGGCCCTTATTGTACGATGGTTCTCGGTGACTTGGGTGCGGATGTGATCAAAGTGGAGCCGCCCGAAGGTGATGAGACTCGCGGCTGGGGGCCGCCGTTCGCGGGAGGGGAGAGCGCGTATTATTTATGCGTCAACCGTAACAAGCGCGGGATTGTGATCAACTTGAAAACGGATGAGGGCAAAAAGTTTTGCGCGACCTTGCATTGCAAAGTGATGTGCTGGTTGAAAATTTCCGCCCCGGTACGCTGGAAAAATTTGGTCTGGATTTTGAAACCCTGCATGAGTTGAATCCAAAGTTGATCTATTGCTCGATCACAGGTTTTGGGCAGACAGGTTCGATGAAGGATAAGCCCGGTTATGATTTTATGATCCAGGCGCTGGGCGGATTGATGAGCATCACGGGTGAGCCCGAAGGCGAGCCGATGAAAACAGGCGTGGCAGTCGTGGATTTGTTCGCGGGGCAAAATGCGATCATTGCGATCCTAGCCGCATTACAGGCGCGGACAATGACCGGGCGCGGGCAGCATCTTGATATTTCATTATTTGATTCGCAGTTGGGCTGGCTGGCGAATGTGGCTAGTAATTATTTGATCTCTGGCAAACTGCCGAAACGTCACGGCAATGCGCATGCGAACATTGTTCCGTATCAAAGTTTTCAAGCCAGTGATGGTTGGTTTGCGATCGCGGTGGGGAATGATAAACAATTTTTGCGCTTGTGTGAAATGCTTGGGAAACCTGAAATTGCAGTGGATGAAAAATTCGCCACGAATTCTGGGCGTGTGCAAAACCGCGCAGAGATCATTCCCTTGCTGGCATCCATTTTTAACAACGCTTCTGTCTCTGAGTGGCTGGCGAAACTGGACAAAGCCGAAATCCCATGCGGACCGATCCAAGGCTTTGAGCAGGTCTTTTCAATGCCGACTGTCAAAGAGCGTGGGATGCTTGTGAAGATGGATCACCCGACAATTGGCGAACTGCCTTTGGTTGGCTCACCATTGAAGATGAGCGATACGCCCGTGCAGTATCGTCTGCATCCGCCATTGATGGGGGAGCATACGGATCAGGTGTTGAGGGAGTTAAGGCCGAATGATGATGGATGGGATGAATAAAAATTTAATGCTAAAAATAATTGGGTTTATACTATCTCCAACGATTTTTTATTTCAGAGTCATTGCGTTTGAAATCTTCATGTTTGCGTTGGCACACTTTCCTTCGATAATAAAGGATTAAAATAATGTCAGAAGAACAACAAATGAGAAAAGTTATTTTTGCAATCAACATCACGATAGACGGCTGTTGTGGTCATGAAACGGGGATCGTCGACGACAAATGCACGAGTACTTCACTGCTCTTGCGTGATTCAGGCGTTGAAATTCTCGGACGCAACACGTATCACTTGATGTATCCGTACTGGCACGATGTCGCAGTGGATCAATCGGAAACGAACGGACCAACGAATTGCGCGTACATTCGATTCAATCCCAAAGATTGTCTTTTCAACGACGTTGAAGAGCGGAGTGGAACAACACGACGCTTTTCCACGCAAATCTTCGAGAAGAGATTATGAAGTTAAAACAACAGCCAGGGAAATATTTCATTGGTGGATTAAACATCGCAGCGCAAGTTGCACAATGGGATCTCATTGACGAGAGTATCACTTTGTCGTTCACCTGATCATTGCGGGAAAAGGTCCGCGCTTGTTCGAAACGGGCAGGGACCTGACATTAAAACTTGTCGGGTCAAAAACGTTTCGTTCGGGAGTTGTTGCGTTACATTATAAGAAATAGCTTTTGAAGATGAGCGATACACCATGGGCGTATCGCTCATCTTCGCCGTTGATAGGAGTATACGCAGGAAGTGTTGAGGGAGTTAAAAGCCGAATGATCGAAGCAGTAAAAATTGCAGGACTTTCTTGAAACCTCCTACGCTGTAATACGTAAAGAAATAACCAATTTTATTTATCGAGGAGAATCATGAAAGCTATACTATTCACGGAATACGGATCACCGGATGTTCTACAGTATAAAGATGTGGAAAAACTGTGCTGGGGACAATGAGGTTTTGATAAAAGTTT